>PMIV01000180.1 GCA_003158355.1 Anaerolineaceae bacterium | reverse complement strand
CAAACCCCGGTTAGTGTCCCAAAAACTCATAAATTGAGATCAAAAATGCTAAAAAATAGGGCAAATGATAAACTCAGGTTCTAGCTGATACTGATCGATATTTTTAATGGAGGAACGCTTCAAATCTGAGGTGTTTCTCCATTATTTGCATTGAGATGGATAAATGAAGCGAAATGGGGTAAAATCATTCGCGGCATTCTTATTCTTCATGAACAGAAGGGAATCGTAGAATGAAAAGAAACTACCGGCTTTTAATTCTAGTGCTGGTGGTGTGGGCGCTGGTTATTTGGGCTGTACTCCCCAATAACCCAGGTATTCACATCGGTAACTTTGACCGTACTATGAAAACACAATTGGGTTTGGATCTGCGCGGCGGTATGAGTGTACTGCTGCAGGTCGACCTTCCTGAAGGAACTGCTGTCACCAGCCAGGAATTGGCTGATGCAAAGCAAATTTTACTCAGCCGTTCTAATGCGTTGGGTGTCAGTGAAGTCAATTTCCAAACTTCCGGAACGAACCGTATTTTGGGTGAGTTTCCTGGTTTGACCGATACTTCACAGGTCATTGCATCGCTCAAACAGGTTGGACAGCTTGCGTTCATTCCAATGGGCTCTACGCAGTTACAGGCTGGAACAAAAGTGAATGTCGATTACAGCGATATCACCGCGCGCAATGCAGCCGCAGCTACCACTGGTACGCCGGCAGCAACTGCCGCAGCCTCTGCGACACCCGCAGCCACTACTGCTACTCCTGCAGCCACTGCTACTCCGACAGCCGGGACTACTGATACTACTGCAGCAGCGGCTGATGTTAAAACCTACAAGGCTTTGTTAACCGGTACAGCTCTTTCCAGCGTCAATGTGGAAGTAAGCAGCCTGGGTGCTTATAACGTTGCTTTTACTATGGACGCAGATAATGCCAAGGTCTTCGGCGATTACACTTCCAAACATGTGGGCGATTACTTGTCCATCGTGTTGGATAATGTCGTCATTGAAAGCCCGCAAGTCAACAGCGCGATTACCGAAGGTAAAGGCATCATCGAAGGGAAATTCACCGCCGATTCCGCTAATCAATTGGCCATCCAGTTACGTTACGGTGCTTTGCCTGTCCCACTAAAAGTTGTTCAGACCGAAGCTGTAGGTGCCACACTGGGTCAGGATTCCATCAACAAATCCATCCTGGCAGGTATCATTGGTTTGTCCATGGTTATGGTGCTGATGATTTACTTCTATCGTCTGCCCGGTTTGATCGCTGACTTGGCTTTGGTGATGTATACCATGACCAGTTTCGCTTTGTTCAAGGTCATCCCCGTCACCCTCACTCTCCCCGGTATCGCCGGTTTTGTCTTGAGTATAGGCGTGGCTGTGGATGCGAACATTTTGATCTTTGAACGCATGAAAGAGGAAATGCGAGCCGGCCGAGCCATTCGGCAGGCCATTGATCTGGGTTGGACCCGCGCCTGGCCTTCCATCCGCGATTCCAATATTTCCACCCTGATCACTTGTTTCATCCTCTTTATCTTTGGCAGCCAGTTCGGCGCCACCGTTGTGATGGGTTTCTCACTCACATTGGCAATTGGTGTTCTGGTAAGCCTTTTCACAGCCATTGTGGCGACACGCACCTTCTTGCATCTGGTGCTGGATAACTTGAAATCCGCAGAACATCCGCGCTGGTTTGCAAAGTAGGAGGAAAAAATGAATATTATTAAACACCGTTACCTCTATTTTGCGATTTCGCTTCTTGTCATTGTTCCCGGGATCATTGCCTTGATCGTTTGGGGCCTGCCGCTGGCCATTGATTTCACGGGTGGATCCATGCTCGAGATCAAATTTGATTCGGGAGCCGCTCCTCAGCCGGCTCAAGTATTTGATCTTTTAACCAAAGATGGCGTCATTGATTCCCAGGTTCAAACCTCCGGTACAGACGGACTAATCATTCATGCCAAAGAGATGGATGAAGCTACCAAAAACAAGATCATCAGTGACATGGAAACCGCTTTCAACAGCAAAATTACCATTAATACCTTTGAGTCGGTTGGCCCTGTCGTTGGACAGGAAGTCACCAAACGGGCGTTATTGGCAGTTGCTTTGGCAGCCCTGGCGATCATTTTGTACATCACTTTCGCTTTCCGCGGTGTACAACATGCGTTCCGCTATGGTGTTGCAGCGATTATGGCCATGATTCACGATGTGCTCGTGGTTGTAGGTATGGAAGCCCTGATTGGTCACTTTGTCCATTGGGAAGCAGACTCCATGTTCCTAACGGCAGTGCTGACGGTCATCGGTTTCTCTGTGCACGATACCATCGTTGTATTCGATCGTATCCGTGAGAACAGCAATATCTACCGCCGCTTACCCTTCACCGAAGTGGTCAATCATTCCACCGTGCAGACCCTGGCTCGTTCCATCAATACACAGTTGACCGTTATGCTGTGCTTGTTGGCTATGGCTTTGTTCGGCGGCGTCACCATTCGCCACTTTGTCACCATTCTGCTGATCGGTGTGTTCAGCGGCACGTACTCCTCTATTTTCAATGCCTCCCCAATTCTGGTGGTATGGGAAAATCGCGAGTGGCGCCACTGGTTCCACCCCAGCCAATGGAAAGAAATGATCGCCAAATAAGATGCCCTTCTGTTAAACAAACCTCCCGAAAATTTAATTTTCGGGAGGTTTTCTTTGTATCGTTTTATTGCCTTAACCTTTACTGATTTAGCCGGTAGAGGTCGATGGTGTCGATGCTTTTCTCGAAATGGTAGTTGGTGCATACGAAATTTAAAATTTGCTGTAATTTATTTCCATCCGCCGGGTTGGTGCTCAAACAGGCGGTGGTCTTTTCTCCCTGAATAAAAGGCATTTCAGGGTCGTTTGTATCCGCAATGTATACCGGGCGTTTCGCCTGAATATCCTGCAGCAGCGTCTCCTGCACGCCTGGCTGGTACGGTGAGACTAAATAAGCCGGGAATTGAAATGCGTAGCGGCTGGGGGACTCCCGTTCAGACAAAAAGTAGATCACCGATTCCCATCCCCAGACCAGGATCTTATCGTTTGGAGTTGTGGCAGATTTCAGGTAGGCAGCAGTTTCCGATCTGGCATCGCCGCCCCCGGGGAACTGCAGCCTTTTGACGACCTGCAGCACTGGAGAAAACGAACCAGCTAAAATGATCGCAGCAAAGAAGCAGACAGAGACGGCGGTAGGGGAGCGCTGGCGCAGGAAGCTGCTCAAGAAGTTGACCCCTGCCGCGAGCAGTAAAAATAATGGAGAAAATAGAGAAATATAATAATGCGGGAAGTTAAGCCCCGAGAGCGAAATGGCAAACACCACAATTGGCAGATCGATGATCCCCAAAAATAACAGGGAGGCTGTGCCCGGATGTAACCAACCTAATTTACTGAGATTGCCTCTCAGGCTGCCCCCCTCAAAAGCCGGGGAGACTTTGCGAGTGAATGACCAGATTGTGATGACCGTGAAGAGGATTCCAACTGCAAGCACCGACCATTCCATCAAACCAATCCCCGCGGCCTTCCCCCGCACCTGGGCAAAAAGGAACAATGCCACCCCTGCCAGAGCGACCGCCAGAGAGATCCATTTAAATGCCGGTTTGTAGAAAATTCTTCTGATGAATTTCCAGTATTTGATGAGGATTGCGAGCACGCTTGCCAGCCAGATGCCGCTTATCAGCAAGAGGAATGGATAGGCGGCAGTGAATTTGAACACCCCCAAAATGGATTGGAGCCATTCAAGCGGTCCCTGGCTGGAATAATAGCGGTAGATCAAGAAAGCGCTGATGAGGTAATCGTTGAACGCGCCGTGCAGGATAAAATACAGAAAAACGCCCAGGTTGACGAGCAAGAAACCCAATGCGAACCAAAGCAGGTGAATCAGGCTGCCGCTCTTTTTTTCCAGCCAGGCCAGAAAAAGCATGAAAATGACGATAGCAATGGAAACGTCGATGTAGGTTTGTTTGATGCAGAAAACGAGCCCGGTGATCAGCCCCATCCCCAGCGCAGCCAGAGGTCTGGAGAGACGACACTGGTTGGGTAAGTAAACGAAAAATAGAAGCACCAGCAGGCAAATTTGAAAGAATATGGCATATTCTTCCGAGAAGTTCCCGCTCATAATCTGATAGATCGTCAGAAAGCTGATCACAGTGGTGAAAAAACTGGGCAGGGGAGCAAGCGCTTTTCTTAACAGAAGATACAGCAGAAAAAGACCGATCAGGTAAAACCCCAACTCCAATGCCCATACCCCCCAGGGAGATCCGCCGCCCAGCCACAAGCCAATGGCATTCAGCCAGTAGAGCAGAGGCTGTTTGTTATCCCAGGTTTGCTGGTAGAGCACTTTGCCGCGCAGCAGTTCAGAACCGATATACAGGAAGATCCCGGAATCGCGGTGAGGGACAACCTGGTATTTGGGTGAGAGAGTGTAGAACGCAAGAAAAACGAGGATGGATTGGCAGGTGAGCAGGAGGGGATCAATGAATTTTCGGATTCTTGGCATGGTTATTTCCTATTATCAACAAAGAGCAATTATTAGAGCAAGTATAACCCAGTGCCCCGCCAAACCTCAAACGAAAGGATCCTAACTTTGGATTGGAGCGTCAATTGACAATTGTATCTTATAAGATACAATTTATTACATGATCGAGATT
>PMIV01000203.1:13841-14025 GCA_003158355.1 Anaerolineaceae bacterium | reverse complement strand
CGGCCTCGTGGTCGCCGGATGGGAAGGAGATCATCGTCAGCAGCGACAACACGCCCAAGCGGACGCTGATCTACAATGTAGAGACAGGAGCGAGCCGCAGCTTTTTGGACGGTAAAAATGTGTCCGGGCCGGCGTGGGGGAAGTAAAGGCCCTTTCACGCGGAGAAAAGCGAGAAATTCATGGT
>PMIV01000203.1:0-13754 GCA_003158355.1 Anaerolineaceae bacterium | reverse complement strand
GGGGGAAGTAAATTCAGCTAATCAATCGTTAAAATAACGATCCATAAACTCTCTTGGCTTCAAGGTTTCAACACCTCGATAACCAGAAACCTTTAATAAATGTTTGTCGCCGCTTACTATCCACTTACTTCCACTGGCGAGGGCGCAGGCAATAAATTTGTCATCATCTGNNATTGTATTTTATTCTCTTGCCATAGCTTTAATATTTGATACGGCGGGCCAGAATAAAAGATTCCGGATACAAAGACGTTCGTATCCAAAATTATTTTCATTTATGACCCCGGGCTTTTGCAATCGCATCGTCTACGTCTGCATGTTTGAGCCCGACAAGTTTTGCCTGTTCACGAGCCTGTTGAATCAGCGTGTCAAAAGAGGCAATATCCGGCTCAGTGATTGTCTTGAGTATTACCACATCACCTTCGCCCACAATTACAAACTGTGCACCTGCCTTGAGGTTCAATCGCGCGCGGATTGCTTCGGGAATAACGATCTGTCCTTTTGAGGACATATGAGTAGTCGCTAAATTTGTCATTTTATTCTCCTTTAATCTTACCAGTAAGATTATAGCATATTCGAACTCTTTTTATATGCGCTAAAATCATCCAATTGTTATGTCAGACTTTCATCTAAAAAAATTTCTCTTTCCAGGCGCGAGGATTGTTTCCAGGCCGGCGTAGGGGAAGTAAAGGCCCTCTCACGCGGAGGACGTGGAGAAAAGCGAGAAATTCATGGTTTCGATAACTACAGGAACAATTAGAAACAAATCGTAACCTTTGATTAATAATTGATGTAAAATTGAAATAGAAATATTGTTTCATATTTTAATTATATACGATCAGTCAAGAATAATTTTTAGGGAGGAAACCAAAATGGAACTAAATAAAAAACTCATTGAAATTCTCAACGCAGCATACAAACCCTGTTCTGAATTAGAACATAACTGTAATTTCATGAAATGGGAACCGACTGCAGGCTTTATACCCAGAGGATTCTTGGGAGCCACAGGAACCATCGAAGAAGTGAAATTGGTCTTGGTATGCGCTGAACCCGGAGACCCGCATGACGGTGAAACGCATACAGGGATGGAAAGTGCCTATGAATATGCTTATCATGCATTTGAAACAAGAATGGATGCATTTCATAAAAACATTCGGTTGATCATGAATATGTGTTGGCCTGATTTATCGTTTGACGAACGATTACGGAAAGTTTGGATCACTAATTCAGTTTTATGTTCTGTTAATCCAAGATACGAAGAGATACCCCAATATGTTGAAAAAAAGTGCGCTGAAAAGTTTCTCCTTCCTCAACTTAAACTATTCCCCAATGCCCTGATCGTAGCTATGGGTAACAAAGCAGAAAAAAGGATGAAGAACATTGGAGTCATTGATTTTATTTCAGTCGATTCTGCCGCTGCCCCCGGAGGTAACACGGTAAAAGCGAAAGAGTCTTGGAAAAAGATACCTGTTGAATTGAAATAGGCTGACTTCAAAAAACTATTCAAGAATATTGTCCCAAAATTGATGTATAATTGAAATAGAATTATTGTTCCATATTTGAGTTGTAATTACTCACAGGGAACCCTAAAACTCTTGGAAAGATGACTTATTAAAGATTCCGCGGGTGAGATTGCTTACCGATGGAACTGGCACGAGTCACCCTGCAACCAACGCAGGGTTCGCAATGACAAATAATGGTAGTAATTAACGAATTATTCCAGAAATAAACGTATTCTCGTTCTAGAATTACAAATTATGTATCCTGTGAGTAGATACTTTGAGTTTTATTCTAACAGCCAAGGGGAATTACCAGAAATGGAAACCGATTTAATCAATTCAACTTACTTTTCAACTATACTTAAGCCCATGACAGAAAATCTCATTACCGTTTATTCAGTGCGGGAAACCGCCGCAGAATACAAAACCTTACAAATACCTTTATTTACCGAAACCGAACAAGAACGGGAATATATTCCTCTTGATTTTACCGATCATATTATTCAAGGAAATTGCGAGGATGTCCTGAAAGCCATCCCGGATGCCTCTGTTGATTTAATCTTCACTTCCCCCCCCTATGCAGATCAAAGAACTTCTACTTATGGCGGAATTAAACCTGACAAATATGTAGAATGGTTCTTGCCAAAAGCTGACCAATTCTATCGGGTGCTTAAACCCAGCGGTTCATTTGTTTTAAATATCAAAGAAAGAGTAGTCAATGGAGAGCGGTCTACTTATGTACTTGAACTAATCCTTGAAATGCGAAAAAGGGGTTGGTTGTGGACCGAGGAATATATGTGGCATAAAAAAAACAGTCATCCTGGAAAATGGTCAAACCGCTTTCGGGATAGCTGGGAACGTTTGCTTCAATTCACAAAACAGCGTGACTTCAAGATGTATCAGGATGAAGTAATGGTTCCTGTTGGCGATTGGGCCAAAACACGACTAAAGAATCTTTCGGAAACAGATAAACATAGAGACAACTCCAAAGTTGGTAGTGGATTTGGGAAAAATATTTCCAATTGGGTTGGGCGCGATATGGTTTACCCCAGCAATGTTTTATACATGGCAACTGAATGCTACAACCAACAACACTCCGCAGCTTTTCCAGTTGCTCTGCCGGAGTGGTTTATCAAGCTTTTCACCCAGCCCGGTGATGTTATTCTCGATCCATTTAATGGTTCGGGAACCACATGCGTGGCAGCCAGCGGTCTGGGAAGAAAGTATCTCGGCATTGATATCAGCGAGGAATATTGCAAATTAGCAATCAACCGCCTGCAAAATGAAAAAAACAAGGGAGGGAAAAAAGATGAATAAGCTCGAACTTATAGACGTTCAGAATTATGTTCATGATCATATTTGCGAATTCCACCAAACCAAACTGGAAGGTTTAAATACGCTGAGACTGAGCGGCATCCTCAGTCGAAAAAATCCATATCTGTATAAAGCCAAAAACATGTTGACTTCAGAGACGATTGTGCGAAGTTGTATTGAAGCCCATATTTCGTCAAATGAAGAAACGATTTTTGGGAATTGGCTGGAAGGATTGGCAATTTTTATTAATTCGAAGGTTTATGGTGGTCGGAAATCCGGGATCACAGGAATCGACCTGGAATTTGATGATAATGGAATAAGGTACATCGTCACAATAAAATCCGGACCCAGTTGGGGAAATTCTTCGCAAATTACCAAAATGAAAGAGGATTTCATCAAAGCTAAAAAAGCTTTAAGAACCAGCAATTCCAAACTGAATATTGTGGCCGTAAACGGCTGCTGTTACGGCAGGGATAAAAACCCCGACAAGGGGGATTATTACAAATACTGCGGGCAGAGTTTTTGGGAAATGATCTCAAGAAATGACAATTTGTATCTGGATATTATCGAACCTTTGGGGTTCGAAGCCAAGAAAAATAATGATGAGTATGTTGCCCTGCTGGCAAACATGATCAACCGCTTTACACGAGAATTCTCCGAAACATTTTGTAAAGCATCAGGTGAAATCGATTGGAATAAACTGGTGGAATTTAATTCTGGAAAAGTTTAATTTTTTTGAAAAAGATCAAATTGATGTTCGTTTCCTTAAGTCCATAAATAGTATTCTATAAACCGGTTCAAGAGATGAAAGGAGAGTTTTTAATTCCGTTGCTACTTCTCTTGACTTTTTATCACTTCTTGGAACATCATAGTAAGCTTCTTCACCCTGCTTTTCGAGAATCATAATAATATTTGGCAACATTGCCTGTAACACCTTTTTCCATGAAAAGATCAGTGATTTATTCTCAATAGAAACAAACTCCTTTTTGCATTTCCACTCATAAATATTTGTAGCTCTTGTATTCATTATTTCTTCAGCTAAAAAGCCAACTAAGAAAAACACAAAGTGCTTGGAAGCTGAATATTTAAGAAATTTTAGTTGCTTTCTATCTTGTTCTGTTTCTGTTCCTTTGTTGTTTTTCTCTTTTAATTCTTGCTTAATTTCATCTATTGCGATACTTAGTGATCTAATTAAAAATATGTGCTCTACGCATATGTTATTTGGAAAAACCATATTATATGTATCATCATCCTTAAAAATCTTTTTAGGATTTCTAAAAGAGACTTGTGGGTTCCCATGAAATGCACAAATCGCGGCTGCAACTGATTTGTCCGTTATACTATTTTTTGAAACTCTTTTTTCATTTCTCCGATATGAATAATGAATCTTATATAACGCAAAGTTTTGCTGGATTTGGTTCTGCCTTGGGTCTTTGCTCCTGATATCTTCCGGTTTAATTGCATTTTGCGTATTGTTGTATAAAATAATATCGTCAATGAGTTGAGCGGAATTACAAGAAATTATTCTCAATAAAACTCTTGCTTGTTGAGTTGATTCTTTGCTTGTGTTACCAAGTGCACCAGTTGTTTGGGCACCATTTATTATGGAAATTCCCTGAATTCTTTGTTCTTTCTCTTTGAAATCAATTTGGTTTGTTAATGCAGTTATCCCATTATTAAAAACCCAAAAATTAATTGGATCTCCTTCAGCAGTCTCTACAATTTGCCGATTTATATTATTTTCTCTATCATTACTTCCCAAATACCCACGATAATCCGCGCTAAATAGATTATCTCCGTGCTCTCGATACAAATCGTGAATCCATGAAGCAGGGACGGAAGTCAATATTGCCTTCCAATCACCTTTTTTTTCTTCTAGATAAAGATTGGAAGTTGGCACTGAAATCCAACTATCAATAATGATTTGACTGCCTTTAGACTTATAAAGAGATTCAATTTGATTTAAGCCAAATTCCTTATACGAAATTTCAACCGAACCCTCGAAGGAATGAAGATCTTTTTTCAAAACATCGCGTAATAAAGCAGTCGCTGTTTTTAATTCATCAGAGATGTTTGCGCTTTCAGGACAATTGTGTATGTACAACAATTCGATTTTACGAATTTCATTTTCCGCAATTGCATTTCTAATCTCGACTACTCTGGTCTGTAAATCAATAGGAACATCAGCAATATTAGCCGAAAATAGCCAAGCAATCGCAATATCTAAATCGCTCGCTTTGTCCAATGCAGATTGTCTATTCCAACCCTTTGAAATGTAGCTTTGAACAATTATTAAATGTTGAGATTCTTCATCAAAGTAACAAATATCAATCTTTTTATCATTTCCCCCATCAGTAACATAATTTGAAGCGAATTCATTAATATCATCTATTTGTAAATATAGAGACAATGTAAACAAAGACAAAGAGCTACAACCATATTTCTGTATCTCTTTGTCATTTTCGTATGCATATCTAAAGGTATACAAGTTATTCTCTATTTTTTCTGTCATATATCCTCTGCTTTTTTAAAATCAATAACCTAATTTTCAAGGATTTAATAATAGTTTCTACAGGTGGCCACTTGAAAATTTAAAAATTAATTTCCACCCAAAAGAATAATGTATTTATTATACATTTGAAAAAATATTTAGATAAATATCAATTTTTTTCGAAATATAATTTTCATTACTGAGGTGTGATCAAATTTTAGCTTTTTAATCCCTATTAAAACGGTGATTAGTAGTTCTTATGACGCAACCTCGTAATGCCTCACGGGAAAATGTAACCGAAGGGGACCTTTAATTTTCAATTTTTTACAGTATAACTATGGTAAAAAAAAGTTCCCCCAGAGAAATTCTCCAGGGGGTTCATCATTACATACCTTACGCCACACTGTTCAACCGGCCTCTCCCTCAGGGGAGGCAATACGCAAATTATTCTTTAACCGGTATTCCCAGCGAAACAAGCAAACCGGTTTCAACACGTTTCAGGTCATCCGCGCACAAGTCGCCCAATTTTTCGACAAAGCGCTCCTGCGCAATCGAGCGGACTTGAAAAGTATCCGCCGCGGACTTTTTGGTTAATCCGTTTTTGGCTGTCACTTCAAGCGCTATCAACCAGGGGGCAGCCGCGTAGCGATCTTTCCATTCGGTGACCGGGATAATGATCTTCAATGGCAGCACCCCAATGGCGTCATTGTTAACGACCACGCACGGGCGCTCTTTGTTGATCTCTGACCCCTTGGTCGGGTTAAGGCGCACTTTCCACACTTCCCCCCGCCTGGCAGTCATAAGTAATCCTCGCCGTCCAAGGAAGTAAATTCGGTCAGCTCTTTATCAGCCGCGTATATATCGTATAAAGACAGGGCAGCCTCTCGTAATAATCTTTGATTCTCTTTTTGCTTCATCCCATTGATCAGCTCGCGGATCAATTCAGAGGTTGAAATATTGCGCTCCCTGGCAGCAGCAACCAGGTACTCCTGGGTGGATTCATCCAGAATGATGTTAAATCTCTTCTTGACACTTTTTTGAGCCCGCATCGATCGCCCCATCCTCAATTATTAAATCTACTACGTAGTAGTATAGCATATTTCAATATGTATCTATTTTATGTATTGATGTGAATATTCAATCCCTTTGCCATGTTATTTGTGAGCCTGCCTCTCTGCGGTATAATGGGGCAACTCAATCAATTACCTGCCATTCGGTAGGAGGAAAAATTATGACGCAACCCCTCGATTTTCAATCCGTGATCATGACACTGCAAAAGTTCTGGGCAGACCACGGCTGTCTCATCTGGCAGCCTTACTACACGCAAGTGGGCGCAGGGACGATGAACCCGGCCACNNCTCAAACCGGACCCGGGCAACCCGCAGGAACTGTACCTGCAGTCGCTCGAAGCCATCGGCCTTGATCCGCGCCAGCATGACATCCGCTTTGTGGAAGACAACTGGGAATCTCCGGCGCTGGGCGCCTGGGGCCTGGGCTGGGAAGTCTGGCTGGACGGCCAGGAGATCACCCAGTTCACCTACTTNNCACCTACTTCCAGCAGGCCGGCGGTCTGACCGTTGACCCGGTAGCCGTGGAGATCACCTACGGCCTGGAACGCATCACCATGCCGCTGCAGCGTGCCCGCAGCGCCAAAGAGATGCACTGGAATGACAAGTTCACCTACGGAGAGATCAACTTCCAGGGCGAGTACGAGCACAGCAAGTATTATTTCGAGACCGCCGATGTAGAACGCCAGCGCCAACTGTATAAGATCTATGAGCTCGAAGCTGAAGAGTCGCTCAAGAACGGTCTGGTGCTGCCCGCCCATGATTATATTTTGAAACTTTCGCACACTTTCAATGTGTTAGATACCCGCGGTGCCGTGGGGGTCACCGAACGCCAAGTGATGTTTGGTAAGATGCGCGAACTGGCGCACCGCAACGCCGAGGCCTACGTGGCCCAGCGTGAAGAACAGGGTTTCCCCTGGCAAGCCAAAGGCGCTGCCAGCCCTGCCGCGAAATCCGCGAGCCCAACCGCCGCCATAAAGACCGCGGCCGGGCCCGCTCCTTTCCTGCTGGAGATCGGCACCGAGGAACTCCCCGCCGCCGATATGGAAACCGCGCTGTCTCAGCTCCGCGAGCGTGTTCCGGCCTTATTGGATGAACTGCGCCTGGCCCACGGCAAAGTCACCATCCAGGGCACGCCGCGCCGCCTGGTGGCAATGGTCGAAGACCTGGCCGAGAAGCAGCAAGACCGCACCACCGTCGTCAAAGGCCCCCCGGCTGCGCGCGCTTACAATCCGGACGGCACCCCGAGCCGCGCCGCTGAAGGCTTTGCAGCAGGCAAGGGTCTGACCGTGAAAGACCTCGAAGTCCGCGAGATCGACGGCGGACAGTACCTGGCCGCACTGGTCAAAGAACCAACGCGCTCCACTTATGATGTACTCATCGATGCCCTGCCGGGACTCGTGGCCGGCATCAAGTTTGAAAAGACCATGCGTTGGAACAGCACCAACATCGCTTTCTCGCGCCCCATCCGCTGGCTGCTGGCCCTGCTGGGCAGCACCCCGGTACCCTTTGAATATGCTGGCTATACCGCCAGCAACATCACGCGCGGGCTGCGCTTCTACGAACCCGAAACGATCCCCGTGGCGAGCATTGCCGATTACACCAGCGCGCTCAGCAAACAGGGCATCATTATCGACCCCGAAAAACGCAAATCCGTCATCCGCGAGCAGGTCACCAAGATCATGCGCGATTCTGGCGCCGAGGTCAAGATCGATGAACCCTTGCTCGACGAAGTCAATCAACTGGTCGAAGCGCCCACCGCGCTGCGCGGCGAATTCGACCCCGAACACCTCAAACTGCCTTCCGAAGTGCTTATTTCGGTGATGAAGAAACATCAGCGCTACTTCCCGGTGCAAAAAGCCGACGGCAGCCTGCTGCCCTACTTCATAGCCGTGCGCAACGGCGACAAGAACAGCCTGGACGTAGTGGCTGACGGCAACGCGCAGGTCATCCGCGCTCGCTTCGCCGATGCCGCCTTCTTCATCAATGAAGACCTCACCTCCAAGCTGGAGGATGAACTGGGCCGCCTGGGTACGCTCACCTTCCAATTCAAACTCGGCTCCATGCTGGATAAATCCAAACGCATCGAAGCCATGATGCCAGCCCTCGGCCAGTACTTTGGCTTGAGCGATGCCGAAAAGAAGACCGCCCTGCGCGCCGCCAAACTGTGCAAGGCCGATCTGGTGACCCACATGGTCATCGAAATGACCTCGCTGCAAGGTGTGATGGGTAAATATTACGCGCTGCATTCCGGCGAAAGCGCAGAAGTGGCGCAGGCGATCTTTGACCACTATCTGCCGCGCTCCACCGGCGACAGCCTGCCAACCAGCAAAGTCGGCTTCATCATTGGTCTGGCCGACCGCCTGGACAGCCTGGCCGGTCTCTTCGCGGCAGGGCTGGCCCCCACCGGCACCAAAGACCCGTTTGCGCAGCGCCGCGCTGCCCAAGGGCTGGTGCAAAGCCTCTCCGGTTTCGACCTCGATTTCGACCTAGCCGAAGGGTTGGCGTTAGCCAGCCAGAATCTGCCCATCCCCTCGGATGAGAAGATCCGCCAAGCCTGCCTCGAATTCATTGTCGGCCGCCTCAAGAGCAGCCTCACAGATGCCGGTTACCGCTACGATGTCGTGGATGCCGTCCTCAGCGAACAGGGCCTCAACCCCGCCGGCGCCGTACGCGCCGTCAAAGAACTGAGCGATTGGCTAACCCGCGCCAATTGGAGCACCATCTTACAGACCTATGCCCGCTGCGTACGCATCACCCGCGACCAAAAAGTGATCTATCCCATCCAACCTGCCGCCTTCGAAGAAGATTCTGAGAAAGACCTCTTCGCCGCGCTGGAACAGATCAAGAAGACGAACCGCCGCAGCGGCAGCGTGGAAGATCTGATGCAGGCCTTTTTGCCCGCCATCCCGGCCGTCAACGGTTTCTTCGATAAAGTGTTGGTCATGGCCGAAGATCAAACCGTGCGCGCCAACCGCCTGGGTCTGCTGCAAAAAGTAGCCGGTCTGGCCGAGGGTGTGGCCGACCTATCGAAGCTGGAAGGCTTCTAAACCTTTAGCGAAGCAACCTTTTTGTTCAAATTGTGTTATTAAAGGCGTCTTGATCAAAGGCGCCTTTTCCATTCCACTTTTCATTTGTAAGATAAAATTAAGGCCATAAAGCCATGTCTACGATAGATGAAATTAAATCCCGCATCGATATCGTTGATCTCGTTTCTGAATCGGTGAAACTGCGCCGGTCCGGAAAGAGCTATACGGGCTTTTGTCCATTCCACACCAATACCAAAACTCCCGCTTTCGCCGTCTTCCCCGAATCGGGCACCTGGCGCTGTTTTGGCCAGTGCAACGAGGGCGGTGATATCTTCAAGTATGTGATGAAGAAAGAAGGCTGGGATTTTACCGAGGCCCTGCGCTATCTGGCGGACCGCGCCGGAGTCAAGCTGGAAGCGCAAACACCTGAACGGCAGGCCGCCGAGGAGCAGTACGAACGACTGCATGCCCTGCTCGAAGAAGCCGCCAGTTTTTATCATTTGCAGCTCAAAACCCCGGCCGGGCAAACCGCGTTGGATTATTTGCACAAACGCGGGCTGACCCCCGAGACCATCGAGAATTTTGGCCTGGGATATGCGCCCGATTCTTACGAAACCACCCTGATCCAACTGCGCAGCAAAGGCTATTCGACCGAAGAAATGGCCCAGGTGGGTCTGGTGAATGAACGCGATTCCGGCGGCGTCTACGACAAATTCCGCAACCGTATCACCTTCCCCATCCGCGACTCCGCCGGCAAAATGACCGGCTTCGGCGCGCGCATCCTCAACCCCGAAGACAACCCCAAATTCCTCAACTCGCCGCAGACGGTGCTGTTCGATAAAAGCCATCTGCTTTACGGCCTGGACCAGGCACGCAAGTCCATCCGCGGCAAAGACCAGGTGGTCATCGTCGAGGGCTATCTGGATGTGATTGTGCTGCATCAGGCCGGTTATACCAACACGGTCTCGCCCATGGGCACCGCACTGAACGAAGATCAACTGCGCTACCTCAAAAAATATACACGCCGCATTGTGCTGGCATTGGATGCCGACGCCGCTGGTGAAAAAGCCACCCTGCGCGGTCTGGATCTGGCCCGCCAGGCACTGGACCATGCCGATGAACTGGTGTTCGACGCCCACGGCTTGCTGCGCCACGAAGCCCGCCTTGAGGCTGACGTGCGCGTCACCACCATGCCGCCTGGCATGGACCCGGATGAAGTGGTTTTAGGCGATGCCGAAGAATGGCAGCGCATCCTGGACCGCGCCAAGCCCATTGTAGTGCATGTGATGGAAACGCTGGCCGCTAACGCCAACATCGACGACGCCAAAGTCAAGGCTGATATTGTCTCGCAGGTGCTGCCGCTGATCGAAGACGTGCCCTCNNGGCACCCAGCGCGTGCGTGAAAAGAGTCCGCGGCGGCGCAATAGCCGGGTGGACGCGCTGCCCCAAGACGAGCCGGCTAAAAAGAGCGAGTTCAAACCCGAGAATCGCCTGTATTCGCTCGAAGGTCACTGCCTGGGTCTGCTGCTGCAAAAACCCGAGACTCTTTACAATCTTGACCGCGCCCTGCAGCAATCCAAGTTGGAACGCCTGGTGGTGGATGATTTTGCCAACGCCGAACATCAGCAGTTGATGGCGCTGTTCATGCAGGCCCTGGCCCAGGATGAATCGGACACACTTACCTATATACGGCAAAACCTGCCTGCTGAACTGCAGGGGCAATTAACTAATTTGCTCACCCAAAAACACTTTGAAGAAGAGAAAAACGAGGATAAAATTCTTGAAGACCTGATTCGTTCTGTGATGAATCTGCGTTTGATCCGGGTGAATGAAGCCTTGAACCAACTACGCTATTTGCAGCAAGAAGAACCTGAGAACTTGCCGGAGAAACAAGCCTGGATGAAGCAAACTATGGAATACACATTATTACGCGGAAAATTGGATCAAGCTCTGGCTCGATCCGTGTTGACAAGTTGATTTTTTACTTTATGGTATAGTTAACCCATGCCCAAAGAGAGCCCATCAACGATGAACTCGGTAGCAAAAAAAACTGATTCCTCCAATACTGCAAAACCAGTCATGAAGAAATCCCCCAGCAGTGCGCCGAAAAGAACTGCGAAAAAAGGGACTTCATTAAAGATCGCGTTGAACGACAATGGATCGCTGGATGATGACGGTTCGATCAAATCCGAGCCAGATGATTCTGCTTTAGCGCAATCGAGCGGAGAATGGAACGAATTGGTTGCCGAAGATCCCCTCGAAATTTTAGAGGATCCTTCCATTGCGTTGGAGCTATCCGAAGACCCGGTCAGGCTATATCTCAAAGAGATCGGCCAAATTCACCTGTTGGATGCGGACAGCGAATTCCGCCTGGCGGCGCGCATCGAAGCTCAAGTACGCATGGAAAAGTTGACCGCTAAGGCCAAACCCGGTTCGGCAGATTTTTACAAAAGCATTTTTTCGGCGTTGATCGATGAAATGATCGAGGCCTGGGAATCACTACAAAGCAGCGCCCGTGAGATGGACCAGCACGAAATTCCCGATCTATCCCTGATGCTGGCCGAAGCACAGCTTCTGAAGCGCCAGTGGCAGTCAGACGATCCCTCTTATTTACGTGATTACCTGGATAATGGACTGTGGGGCAAGGATCCCAAGTGGGAAGCCCTGGTTCGTTTTGCCTTTACACTGTTTATGGGTATGTACATGCTGCCGGCCAACATGGCCGAGGTCATGCTCACCAATTTGACTAAAAAAGAAGTGATGCCGCAAGCCGCCTGGCTCAAACGCCAACTGCCGGATGAAGAACTGATGAAAGCCGAAGTGGAAGCTGTACAGCGACGTGCCGATGAATCCAACCAAACGCTCATTCGCGCTAATTTACGTCTGGTCGTGAGCATTGCCAAACGATATCTGGGGCGGGGAATTTCCTTCCTTGACCTCATTCAGGAAGGCAACCTGGGGCTGCTGCGCGCGGTTTCAAAGTTCGATTCCACCCGCGGTTTCAAGTTCTCCACCTATGCCACCTGGTGGATTCGCCAATCCATCAGCCGCTATATTGCCGAACACGCCCGTACGATTCGTATTCCCGTGCATTTATTCGAAGCCATTACCCGCATCCTGCGGGTACAGCGTTCGCTGGTGCAAAAATTAGGCCGCGAACCCAGCCTCGAAGAATTGGCGCTTGAAACCGATCTGCTCTCAAACGAAGATATTGCCTCCATCCGCCATGCCCGTGAGACGAACCAACCGTTGGATGCCGAGCTGCAACGCCGCTGGACCTGGGCCACCATGAAGGTGCAGCGGATTTTGCAATCTGCCGAAGAACCTATCTCGTTGGAACGGCCGGTGGGAGATGAAGAGAGCAGCCAGTTGGGTGATTTCATTGAAGATGATGAAGCGCTGGAGCCTATGGACGCGGCTGCCCGTGAAATGCTGCGTGAACAGGTTCAAAGCGCCCTGGCAGCTCTTTCAGAACGGGAACGCCAGGTATTGGAGCTGCGTTTTGGGCTGATCGACGGTAAAGATCATACTCTCGAAGAAGTGAGCCGTTATTTTAACGTTACCCGCGAACGAATTCGTCAAATTGAAGCCAAAGCCTTACGCAAATTACGGCATCCAACCCGCAGCCGCCATTTGCGTGAATATCTTGGATAATTAACCAAATTAAATCTCAATTTTTCCTATAAAATACTGATTTTTATCCAAAAGAACTTGGAATTTATCCGGAATTACTATTATTAAGGTATAATTTATTATTCAAGGGCCCATTCCTTTTAATAGGTTGTAAAAGGGAGAGTATTCTCTTATAATGGGCTATATCTTATCCGTCGGAGTGCACAAGACGTATGGACAATCAAGACGCAAATCTCGAGCAGGGGACAGCTTCCGAGAATAACCAGGTAGACAATAACAACGAAATGGCCTCATTACTTGCTGCTGAGGGCACTGGCATTGAATTTCCCGTTCAAGGCGAAATTCGTACGGGCGTAATTGCCAGCATTACCCCAGGTCAAATCTTGGTCAGTGTTGGAGCTAAGTCTGAAGGTGTCATTAGCGGCAAGGAATATGAATCTATTCCGCCCGCTGAATTAGCTGAACTGAAAATCGGGCAAGAAATTCCCGTTTATGTCATCAACCCAGAAGATCAAGCCGGGAATCTGGTCCTTTCTTATGTTCGCGCACGTGAAGAACAAGGATGGCAAATTGTCGACAAGATGCTTTCGTCAAAAGAAAGCTATCACAGTTCGATCATTGGTTTCAACAAAGGTGGTTTGATCGTTCCGGTTGGCGGACTGCGCGGGTTTGTTCCCGCTTCGCAGATCAGCCTGTCGCGCCGTTCTGAAATGACCGGTGATAC
>PMIV01000247.1:318-20220 GCA_003158355.1 Anaerolineaceae bacterium | reverse complement strand
TGATAGAACTAAAAGATAAGTTAAACGAATTAAATATTCCATTAACTCCCAGAGAAGAATTTGATGAAAGATATAATTATTACAAAGAAAACTGGAGGAGATTAACAGCATGAGTCAATGGGTTGAAAAATACAGACCAAAAAGTTTTAAGGATATAAAAGGACAGAACGAGGCAATTGAAAAAGTCAGAAACTTCCTGGAGAATTTCAATTCTCACGGCTCAAAGAAAGCAATAGTTCTTCATGGCCCTCCTGGAACGGGTAAAACTTTACTGGCAAAAGCAGTGGCTGGTGAAGCTGGCGTTCCCTTTTTCTCAATTTCGGGTTCCGAGTTTGTAGAAATGTTTGTTGGNNGTTCTTCTCGATCAGCGGCTCGGATTTCGTGGAGATGTTTGTTGGCGTCGGCGCCAGCCGAGTACGTGACCTATTTGATCAGGCCAAACGAAATTCTCCTTGTATCGTTTTCGTAGATGAGATCGATGCAGTTGGACGTCAACGTGGAGCTGGCTTGGGTGGAAGTCACGATGAACGTGAACAAACATTAAATCAAATGCTCGTTGAAATGGATGGCTTCGATACTGATACCAACATCATTATCATGGCAGCAACCAACCGCCCTGATATTCTCGACCCGGCTCTTTTACGCCCAGGTCGGTTTGATAGACGTGTAGTTCTTGACCGCCCGGATATGAAAGGTCGTGAAGCAATTCTTATGGTTCATATCAAAGGCAAACCAATTGCTCCGGATGTGGATTTAAGTATTGTTGCCAAATCGACTCCCGGTTTTGTTGGTGCTGATCTTGAAAATTTGGTCAATGAAGCAGCCATTTTGGCAGCCAGACGCAATCGCACCAATATTGGACAGTCAGAATTTGAAGAATCCATCGAACGTGTCATTGCCGGACCAGAGCGCAGAAGTCGGTTGATCTCAGACAATGAAAAACGTATTGTTGCCTATCATGAAGCAGGTCATGCAGTTGTGATGAATGCAATTGCCGAATCTGATCCTGTACAGAAAGTTTCTATCATTGCCCGTGGTATGGCTGGTGGTTATACCCTTGCTCTTCCGGTTGAAGATTCAACATTGATGCCAAGGAAGAAATTAATGGCAGAAATGACCGGTCTTCTTGGCGGCCGTGTTGCTGAAGAAATTGTCTTCAACGACATTACTTCAGGTGCCTCCAATGATATTGAACGGGTCACAAAACTGGCTCGAACAATGATCACCCGCTTGGGCATGAGTTCCGATTTAGGCCCTATGGTTTATGGTCAAAAAGAGGAAATGATTTTCCTGGGTCGAGAAATTAGCGAACAGCGTGATTATTCTGAAGCTGTCGCCGAAAAGATTGATAAAGAAGTTCGCGAATTGGTGGAAAGTGCTTATATAAGAGCACGTCAGATCCTCAATCAGTATCGTGATCGACTTGACGCTGTGGCCAAAAAGCTACTTGAAGTAGAAACTCTATCACGTGACGATTTTGAAAAGATTTATCCACCTCCTTCCCCCCATACAACCGGCACCCCGGTAGTTGTAGAAGATTAGTTTGAAAAAGGGAGTTGATCAATTTCAACTCCCTTTATTTCATTTAATTAATTCGGCTATCCGCAAATCATTTATTATTCTTTCCAATGGATTTTCATTCATATCACACCAATGAATTTCAGGATCATCCGGTTTAAACCAATTGTTTTGGCGGCGTACAAACACTCGCGTCTTTTTTCTCATTTGTGTTTTGGCTTCTTCAACGGATATCGATCCAGATAAGTATTCGCAAACTTCCCGGTAGCCAATTGCAGAGAGATTGGGATGTTCTTTTGGAATTCCGCGGTCTAGTAATTTTTGGGTTTCTTCAACAAATCCATGGTTGAACATATCCTCAATACGAGCATCGATTCTGGCATAGATCTCAGCCCGATCGCGTTTTAATCCAATCAACCAGAAATCTTGATCCGGAGTTTGTTTTAATCGCTGCTCCGAAAATAATCTCCCGGTCAAGAAAATCACCTCGATTGCACGCACTGTACGCCGAATATTTTGCGGGTCAATTTTTTGTGCGGCAATTGGATCTACCAGACTAAGTTTGTGATGTAATTCCTCTGCGCCAACACAATCTGCCCACCTTTCGATCACTTTGCGAAATTCTTCATCCGGCTGTTGTGGAGGAACTTGCCAACCTTCGGTAATGGCTCGAACATATTGACCGGTACCCCCTACTAAAATTGCAATTTTTCCTTTACCATGAATAATGTTTATTGCTTCAACCACTTTTTGTTGAAGAATTGTCAGCGACCAAATTTCTTCAGGTTCTGCGACATCTATCAAATAATGGGGAACGGTTTGTAATTGCTCTTTTGTCGGTTTTGCGGTCCCAACATCCATGCCTCGGTAAAATAAACGTGAATCTGCAGAAATGATCTCGCCGTCAATAGCTCGAGCCAAATCGATCGCAAGATTCGTTTTTCCAACCGCGGTGGCTCCCACAATCACCAGTACCGTTTTCGAATTCACTTTAGCCAGCCTCTTTAAACCATTCGATTTGCGGTTCTTCCGAACCGGGTTTTCCCTGGATGGCAATTACATCGATCCGCCATTTTTCTATTTCCAAGTGTTCAGCTATATATTCTTCAGCCGCTCCGTACAAATGATCCATCTTCTCTTCTGACACAGCTTCTTCTGGATATCCAAAGGTATCATTCGTGCGGGTTTTCACTTCAACAAATACCAAAACATTATTATCAACAGCAATCAAATCAACCTCACCTTGATGGGTTCGATAATTTCGCTGCAAAATCTTCATNNAAATTCTCCAAATGTGGATTCTACCCTATCTTGCCTTTTTATTGTTTCATGTTAAACTAGACAAAACAAAATTATTGCCATTCATTGTCATGGAGAAAAATGCCGTCTGCCGAATTAATTACTATTGGTACTGAGTTATTACTTGGAGAAATTCAAGATACAAATACCCGTCATCTTGCAAAAATTATTAAAGACATCAATATTGACCTCTTCCGAATCACCATGATCGGAGACAACGCTGTTCGTATCGCCGACTTGGTGAAAGAAGCATTGAATAGGTCGGATATCATCATCACCACCGGCGGCTTGGGACCCACCGTGGATGACCCAACCCGTGATGCAATGGCATTAGCCTTTGATACGAAGACGGAGTTTCATCCGGAACTCTGGCAAGAAATTGAGCAGAGATTCTTACGACGTGGTATGATTCCAACCGAAAATAATCGTCGTCAGGCATTTCTCCCTATCGGAGCCGAAGTGATCCATAACCCGGTAGGAACAGCACCTGCCTTTTATATGCAAAAAGGTAACAAGATCATAATTTGCCTGCCGGGGGTTCCCAAGGAAATGGAAACTCTCACCGAAATTGCTGTTCTTCCTTTACTAAAGCAATTATATCAACTGCAAGGCATCATTAAACCTCGGGTGATCCATTTAGCCGGGATTGGTGAGAGCGTTGTTGATGCAGCTATTGGTGATCTTGAAAAGCTCTCAAATCCAACTGTAGGGCTTCTGGCGCACCCTGGTATTGTGGATGTACGTATTACTGCCAAAGCCGATTCGATCAGCGCAGCTGATTTGATGATCGCAGAAATTGAAAAACAAATTATTACAGCATTTCCAAACAAGATATTTGGCTACGATAGTGACACCCTTTTAAATTCGGTAATTAATCTGGCTAAATCAAAATCTTCAACAATCTCAATTACCTGTTTTGGGTTGGATGAAAATTGGCCACCAGATTTATTTGCTAGTTTCCAAAATACTCTTCTACTTCAAAAACTGATTCAACCACACAATCCATTACAGATCAAGTACGATCACAATTGTTCTGCTCCTCTTCAAGCTGATTGTAGTTTTGCACAATTGGATGGTGAGAGTAAGATGGAGTTTAATCTGATCACTAAAGAGAAAAGTCAGCATTTTTCAAATTTGTATAATGGACCCAGTGCTCAGGGCCCAACCTGGGCAGTCAATATCTTCTTAGAAACTTTACGTCAAACCTTAATTATTCTGGAATAACAGAAAGGGATTGAATGAAAAAAGTCGATATTCTTTTAATCAACGCCAATGTCTTGACCATGGATGAAGATTTTCATCAGTACAAATCAGGGGCTGTTGCAATTATAGGCAACAGTATTGCTGCCGTCGGAGATCAGGAACGGGTTTTGAAAGAATATGAAGCATCTCAGACCATTGACTGCGGCATGAAGATATTGATGCCAGGTCTGATTAACGCCCATACACACGTGCCAATGACTCTTCTGCGCGGTCTTGCAGATGATCTGCGCTTGGATGTCTGGCTGATGGGTTATATGATGCCAGTTGAAAGAGAATTCGTATCGCCAGATTTTGTACAGTTAGGCACAAAACTGGCCTGCGCAGAAATGATCCGTTCAGGTATTACCACTTTTAATGATATGTACTATTTTGAAGAAGACATTGCCCGCGCAACAGCCAGTGTTGGTATGCGCGCTGTTTGCGGGCAGTCAGTAATGAAATACCCCACGCCAGATGCCAAATTCTTTGAAGAATCCCTCGCTATGTCCAGGGATTATATAAAAAGATGGAAGAACCATGAATTAATTGTTCCGGCGGTAGCCCCCCATGCACCTTATACCTGCACACCAGAAATTTTACAGGCTTCGGCAGCACTTGCAATTGAATTTGATGTTCCGCTGCATATTCACATTTCTGAGACCGCTTCTGAAGTGGAAAATATGCGTCGTGAACAGGGTATGCCTGTCGTTCCCTATGTAAAGAAGCAAGGGTTATTTGATGCCAAGGTAATTGCAGCTCATTGCGTGCATATTGATGAAGGTGAAATTCATACCCTTAAGCATTACAATGCAGGGGTTTCCCATAATCCCTCCTCCAACCTGAAACTGGCATCAGGTGTCGCCCCGGTCAAGAAAATGCTTGAGTTGGGATTGAACGTCGGAATTGGTACCGATGGCCCTGCCTCGAACAACGATCTGGATATGTTTGAAGAGATGCGACTGGCTTCCTTCCTTCAAAAGGGTTTCAGTGGTGATCCAACAATTTTGCCAGCCAATCAGACATTACTTATGGCTACCCGCATGGGCGCAAATGCCCTGCATATTGGAGATATTACAGGTTCACTTGAACCAGGTAAACGGGCTGATCTGGTCTTATTGGATATTGATCAATTACACAACTCCCCGCATTTTGAACATGACCCCCAGGGAACCTATGCACAGGTGGTTTACGCTTCCAAAGCATCAGATATCAGCGACGTGATGGTAAACGGTCAATGGTTGATGCGCAGTCATCAATTACTCACTTTGGACGAGAAAGAATTGATCATCGCCAGCCAGTTTTATGCCAAAAAGATTGACACATTCCTGATGAAACGCGAAACGTCCATTCTCTCAAAACTGATTGCTATTGGCGGCGCAGCCGAAGAGGAAAGCTTCGAGATCCAGGCAAAAGTACGCGTTAAAGATCTGGATTCCATTTTGCAGAAACTGCATTCCCCAGAAATCGAGATCATTCGCAAGCGCCACTTCAAAGAATATGATGATTATTTCTTCTTTGCTGATGTCGATCAGGGGATGATCCGTTACCGCGAAGATGATTTCATTGACGATCTTGGTAAAGTCGAGAATGTACGTTCCCGATTAACTTTAATTGGCCCAACCAATGAAGGGCACTTTGGTAATGAAGTATTGCTTTCCCGCAGCCGTTATCTGGCCCCAGCTTCACAAACACTGCGTTTCTATCGAGAATACTTTAAGCCGCATACAGAAAAAGAAATTGAAAAAGATAGACGCCGTTTCTTGGTAAAATACGAAAATACCGAATTCTTTATAAATTTGGATGAGATCGTTGTACCCAAGATCGGATATTTCCTTGAAGTGAAGAGCCGAACCTGGAGCCGCCAGGATGCCGAAAACAAAGCAAATTTGATCACACGCCTGATTCAGGCATTAGGCGCTGATATCGAAGAAACAACCACTGAAGACTATATTGAGATGGTACATTAAAGGCAAACTTGAAAAGTAAAAAATCAGTTTGTTCCAATAGACCTCTAAACGTTCTTTTTATCGCCGCAGAGGCAGATCCCTTTATCAAAGTTGGCGGATTGGGTGATGTAGCCGGATCCTTGCCTATTGCTTTGAAAAAGTTCGTTCCTTCTCTGGATATTCGTTTGGCAATTCCGTTTTATGAAGTGATCCATAGGTCTAATGTTCAGGCTGATCTTGTGACCAGCTTTTCAATCCCTTCAACAATTGGTGATGTTCAGGCGGATATCTTTGAAACGAGACTGGGTGATTTGCCAGTCTATTTAATTGACGGTAAACCGATTGCGGCAAATAAAGAGGTCTATGGCACTGACTTTGAAATGGACGCAGAAAAATTCGTCTTTTTTTCCCTGGCGTGCCTGTATCTTCCGATGCACCTTCATTGGCAGATCGATATTCTCCATGCCAATGATTGGCATACTGCCATTTCTATATATGAATTAGTAGCCAGAAAAAAAGAAATTCCTGAACTGTCGTATGTAAGATCACTACTTACCATACATAATTTACCGTTTATGGGAGCGGGTTCCCAAAACGCTCTGAAAAAGTTTCTTATCACCCCTGCCAAAAATCCCCGGATGCCCCCCTGGTCTCGTACATTGCCCTTGCCAATGGGAATGAATGCTGCTGATAAAATTGTTGCAGTTTCTCCCACGTACGCCAATGAGATATTGACCAGTGATTTTGGATGTGATCTGCAATCTTTTTTACAAACCAAAAAGAAAAAAATTACAGGCGTCATAAACGGTATCGATTTCAATGTTTGGAATCCGATAAAAGATCAATTTATTCAATCCAACTTTTCGACCGGCCAATTATCCGCTCGGGCTGAGAACAAGTTGGCTCTTCAAAAAGAATTTTCACTATCGATAGATCCAAACAAACCATTACTCACGTTTATTGGTCGTCTCGACAAGCAAAAAGGGATTGATCTGGTCATTGAGGCATTGCAGGATTTACAAAACAAGAATTGGCAATTAATATTTTTGGGTAAAGGGTTATCAGAACTTGAAGCACAGATCCAAGCTTTGCAATGTCAATTTCCAGATCAAATTCGAGCAGCGCTTCGCTTTGATTTAGCCCTATCTCACCGATTATATGCAGGTGCCGACATGCTGTTGATGCCTTCTCGTTATGAGCCTTGCGGTCTTGCGCAAATGATAGCCATGCACTACGGCTGCGTGCCATTGGCTCGAGCAACCGGTGGTTTGGTAGATACAATTGTTGATTATTCAAGTGAGCCAAAATTAGCTACTGGCTTCTTGTTCCAAAACACAAGCGGATTACAATTTTCACAAACCATCGAATCTGCCATCAAGATATTTCAACAAACCGAAATTTGGCAGAAAATTCAACAAAACGGAATGAGCCAGGATTTTTCATGGCAAAATTCTGCTGCAAAATATTATTCGCTATACAACTCAATTTTGTAACTGCTCATTGGAATCATCGGGAGGTTTTTATGTCATTCAAGAGAGCTTCGGGAATTCTGTTGCACCCCACCAGTTTACCTGGACCGGATGGCATTGGCGACCTCGGCCCGGAAGCCTACCGCTGGATCGATTTCCTGTATGAGGCAAAATGCCACCTCTGGCAAGTTCTACCTTTAGGCCCCACCGGTTACGGTGATTCTCCCTATCAATGTTTCTCAGCTTTTGCCGGGAACCCCTATCTGATCAGCCCAACCCTATTACTTGATCAGGATCTTTTAACCCGTTTTGACCTCATTGATCGCCCTGATTTTCCCGCTAATAAAGTGGATTTTGGTCCAGTGATCAACTGGAAACTCACCCTGCTGGATCGAGCTTTTAACAATTTCAAAAATGGCAACTTTCCTGAATTGCAGAAAGCATATAGCTCATTTTGCAATTTGAATGCAGATTGGCTTGATGATTTTGCCCTATTTATCGCCATAAAAGAATCACAAGGTGGTGTGTCCTGGGATAACTGGCCTGAAAATTTACGCAGTCACAAGGTAGAAACTTTAAATTCCTTCAAGCAAATGAATTCTGATGCGATCGAGAAACATAAATTTCGCCAATTTCTTTTTTATAATCAATGGTCAAACTTACACAAATATGCAAATTCAAAAGAAATTCAGGTAATCGGCGATATTCCGATCTTTATCGCATTCGATTCGGCTGATGTTTGGGCAAACCCGGAACTCTTTTACCTGGATGATTCAGGCAAACCCACTGTAGTTGCCGGAGTTCCACCAGATTATTTTTCTCCAACCGGGCAACTCTGGGGTAACCCGCTTTACCGCTGGGACGCTCATCAAAAAGAAAATTATGCCTGGTGGGTCAAACGCTTTAAATCGGTCTTGAGCACTGTAGATATTGTCCGCCTCGATCACTTTCGGGGTTTTGCCGGGTACTGGGAAATTCCCGCAGGAATGCCAACTGCAGAGATTGGGCGTTGGGCAAAAGGCCCCGGACAACCTTTCTTTGACTCGATTAAATCCCAATTGGGGACTTTGCCCATTATTGCTGAAGACCTGGGAGAAATTACCCCGGATGTAATCAAACTGCGTGATGACAATAATTTGCCCGGAATGAAGATCCTCCAATTCGCTTTTAGTGCTACCGCTGCAGATCCATTTTTACCCCACAATTACCCCAAGAATTGTGTGGCATATACCGGCACTCATGATAATGACACATCAGTTGGTTGGTATAACTCAGCCCCCGAAAAAGAAAGGGATTTCTACCGCCGCTATCTTTCTCGTTCCGGAGAGGATATCTCCTGGGATTTAATTCGTGGGATATGGAGTTCCGTGGCCATGTTCAGCCTTTGCCCTCTTCAGGATTTGCTAAGCCTTGGAACTGATGCGCGTATGAATTACCCGGGTAAACCCTCTGGTAATTGGGGTTGGCGTTTTCTACCGGATCAGATTCAACCATATCTAGTGCTCCGACTGAAAGAAATTAATTCCTTGTATTCCAGAGATTAACCAACATTAAACAAGGTTCTTTTATTACAGGACCTTGTTTTCGTTTAAATTATTGTTGGATGTCTCATTTCGTGTTGCCAGGACAATTCCGGTGAGTATAAACAGACCACCTGCCAATTCCATAATTGACGGTGATTCATGCAAAAAAATCATAGTTAACATCACTGTCCCGATCGGCTCTCCTAATAAGGCAATCGAAACATAAGCTGCCGAGAGATATTTAAGTGCCCAATTAAATACGGAATGTCCAATAACCTGGGGCACAATAGCAAGCGCAAACAGCCAAAGATAAATTTGACCCGAAAATCCGGATATTTTCGCACCAGTCACCCAAACCAGCAATAACAATATCACAGCAGAAGTGCTGTAAACTGAGAAAATATAACTGGAAAGTGAAACTTCACTCCTCACTTTTCTTCCAATCATCAAATAACCCGCTGAAAGAAAAGCACCTGCCAGGGCCATAAGATCTCCAACAAACATTCGACCGTGAAATGTCATCGCAAGATCTTCACAAGATAGTACACTGTAGTTAAAACTGCAACCGCTGCTCAACCCAACAATGACACTGCCTGTCAGGGAAACAATCAATCCAATTAATACCCACCGCGTTATTTTTTCCTTTAGAAATACCGGCGAAAGTAAAGCCACCCATAAGGGAGCTGTCGTTACCAGAACAACCGAACTGGCAACACTCGTGTACTCAAGTGAAGTAATCCAAAATACAAAATGAAGCGCCAGAAATGTTCCTGACAAGGCTAGCAAAAAGATCGTTTTCTTTCTTATTTTTTTAACTTCTTCCTTGAAACTGCCCCAACAAAATGGAGCCACGATCACAGCCGCCAGTACCATCCGAAAAGCCGCAATTACCAGCGACGAAGCTTCTTTTTGCGCGAACCGAATTAATAAGGAGGCAGAAGAAACTGCTAATATTCCGAAAACTAGTCCCAAGACCGGAGAGAATGTACTATTTTTCGTTTTATCCATTAATTTACCGATCCTAAATTATTTTTACAAATTTTGTAATATTACTCTAGTTATTTTCTTGACAAATTAAACTTCCATCGCTAGAATTTTATTGTAATAGAACATTTAGGAATTTCATACTTTGATACCTTAATAAAATAGGAGAACAAATAAAATGTCTCATGTAATTACGTCATTGTGTTTGCGCGATGGTGCTTGTGCACCTGTTTGCCCGGTGGAGTGTATTGTTCCCGGAAAACCTGAGGGAGACTGGCCCAATTACTACATTGATTCTGACACCTGCATTGACTGCGGCGCCTGTGAATCTGAATGTCCTTTTGGCGCCATATTTCTGGAAGACGAAGTTCCTGCTACTTACAAAGCAAAGGGCGGTGAAAGACAATCTGCTTCAGCCGGTACTGCCGGGTTTACCGAACCCTATGATGGCAAAAATCACGATGGTGACCCCGTTCACTTTGCCAGTACCAGAACTTTGAAAGTTGGAGAGGTTGTTGATTTAACTCCATCAATCGCCAAGAATGCCGATTTCTTTAAATCTGGCCCTGGTTATAACGCAAAGTAAACTCTTTTTTGTAAAAAATAGGGGTTCCTTTTTATCGGAACCTCTATTTTTATTGACAGGCATTGGCTATTTGTTCTTGCAGAGTTTCTGCAAAAAAATGTTCTCCGCTGTTATCACATTTTGCCCTGAAGAAATAATAATTTGATTGTGCGGGGTTCTCCGCTGCCCGGATGGAAGAAATATCGGGGTTTGAGATTGGAGCAGGAGGTAACCCGGCAATGCTATACGTGTTGTACTCGGATTGAATGGTTAAGTCATCCGAACTTAACGGACTCTTCCACCATCCCCATTTTTTATTATAGCCAAGTGCGTATTGCACGGTTGGGTCTGTCTCCAGTTTTATCCCGTTAGCAAGCCGATTATAGAACACAGATGCGATCATGGGCCTTTCGGCATCAACATATGATTCTCGTTGAATGATGGATGCCAACACGATTGTCTGGTAAAAACTCAATCCATTTGTATTTTTTTTTGATAAACCAGCATTTTTTACTTCATTACCAAAACGTGTCACAAACATCTGTACAAGTTCTTTTGCAGATATATTTCTAGGTACAGTATATTCCCCCGGGAAAAGCAAGCCTTCCGCGGATTTGAGTTGAGAAAGAGAATCCGGTAGTTGCAGATCAGAAGGATTATTCACTTCAGCCAGAAAATCACTTCCAGAGACTCCTATCCCTGATGTTGCTAACGCGTTGGCAATTTCTTCTGATCGCCAACCAGGCAAAATATCAAAGACAACATTTTCCAGATAATGGTTCTCAATTTCTGCTGCAATCTCTAAAGGTGCAATATTGCAGCTTAATGAGTACGATCCAGCTCTAATATTTGTATCCAATCCTTTATAGATCAAATAATTCCTGAAAGAATCTGAATTTTGTATCAAACCACTTGCTGAAAGTTTCGCGGCAATGTTGCTGATCGAATCTCCGAGAGAAATTGTGAAATCTTGAACCTGTCCATTTTCGCAGCTTGCAGTAGTTAATTCATTTTTATGTAAAAGTAGCTGCGCGCTATACGCCCACACTTGAGATTTGCTCAGATACGTGCTGGCAGGCCCAAAAGAATCACTCGCTAGCATGGGGATAAGTATCCAGATGAGCAGACCTGCTAGTGCAATCATGCAAAGCAGTAGAAATGTTAGCAATCCATTCGAAACGTCAGGATAACTTTTGCGTCTATTCATGCATTTCTCCGTTGTGAGGGTGTGCATCCAGATATGATTGGAGAATCACTGCGGCAGCTAATGCATCTTGATGACCGCTTCTTTTGGATACAGAAATATTGAGATCGATCAGAGATCTGCGTGCTATTTGTGTACTGTTGTTTTCGTCCCAAAGAATCACTGAAATCTCACTTTGAGACCGAATGACTTCAGCTAGTTTTTGTGAATGCCTGCTCTGGGAAATCAATTCTCCGCTCCCCCCGGTTGGCAACCCGACGATAATTTCTTTTGCCTCATTTTCTGTGGCAATCTGAACGATCTGCGCTGCATCCAACAACATACTCACATGCTTGACCACTTGCAGAGGTCTGGCAATTGTTGACGTTGGATCGCTGATTGCAATACCAATATTCTTGGAACCGGGGTCTACCGCCAGTATTCTTCTAGACGCATCCATTATTTTGCCTGAATTTGAATCTGATAACTGGCCCAAGGCAGCCGCATCCATCCAAATGGATAAACATTAATGATTGGAGTACTTTTTGAAGGTACCTTCGCCTGTAATAACTGAGAAGCCTCAGAGATTTTCTTCCCGGAAACTAAAGAGGCCAGGTAATTTGCATCAATAATTGGACCTACATCAGCAATAGCGGTTTCTTTCCACTTTGTCCCATCGCTCGAAATCTCAACAGAAGTATCTGTTGCTTTAAGCTGTACCTCACCACTGTAATTGCTTTCGTTTGAACTGATCAAACCAGCAGACATGGCTTTACCTGCTAGTAATTCAAGATCATTTTCGGAATAAACCAAACCTGTAAATCGAACCGTCAATGATAAATTGAACTGTTCACCTGGTAAGCCGGGTTCCAGAGATCGTACTTCTGAGACAACTTTTCCTGAGTCCAAAGACTCCGTGATCAATCTTTCATCTGAGACCGCGATCTCACTGATCGCCTGCTTTCGAAGCTGTGCCTTCAGTTGATCATTTATCTTTGCATAATCCTGTTTAGTGGGTGAAGGTGCCTGAAGATCTGTTCCACCACTGGTTGGCAAATTATTTGTCACCGTTAAACTTTCTCCTAGAGAACCTTCGATGACCACCAAAGTCCCGGATTCTAAATTACCTGTGGAACCGGCTTGTTCTGCTTGCACATCTATTGAAACTATTGGGTTCTTCCCCGCAGGAACAAAGGCCTCTAATAAAGTTGAAAATCGGATGACAGGATCGTTGATAGTGCTGATCACCGTCCCTGTGGGGACAACGATGGATTGATTTGTTAAATTAGTAAAAGTTACTTCGCCTTTGGCAAAATCGCTGGGAATGTTGGCATTGCCGCTGCTTTTTCCCTGTAATTGGGCACTCACTTCAATTTGTTTTTGTATTGCCGGTAAATTCCCATTTACATTGATCTCGTGCACCTGGGGGGAGGCCCAAATGGAGAGAGTGATTTGTTTTTGAGTTGTTATCGGGTAAAGCGTAATCGAAGCGGATGGTATCAAGTAAAGTAACAAAGAAATTATCGCCAATGAGCTCAACACAATGGCAGCACCCCGNNCTGTCGACGATCTTAGAAAAATGTTTTCGGTTTGTTTTCCAACGAGTACTTTCTGCTTGAGGCACTGAGGTAAACACAGAAATATTCAACAATTCAGCATTTTCAATGACTTTCGCATCTCGTGTTATGAGAGCAATTTGAGCTCCCTGCTTGGCAGCCTGACGTTGAAGAATCTGCAGATCGATTTCACTATCAATCAACTTTGCTCTTTTTGGCCAGATGAATAGAATGCGCGCTGCATGGCTCCATTCCATTCGATCACGAATGGAAAAAATATTGTCATAGGGTTCAAGTTGAATAATGGCTGTTTTCATAATTCCATCAAGAATTATACAACGCTGTTCTTTTTGAGTCCTTCAGCAACGCGATCTCTTTTTGGGTCAATTCTCTCCACTCACCCGGGTGCAATTCACCAATTCCAATTGGCCCAATTGCCACCCGAATCAACCTCAGGCAAGGATATCCGATCGCTGCAGTCATGTGGCGAATTTGATGTTTCTTTCCTTCCCCAATTTGAATGTGCGCCCAGAAGACTGGGCCGTGCGGTGTGACAGGTTTCCTCCGGTCAGGAATTTCCGGGGCTTCCACAGGCATCACTTTACAGGGCAGTGTGCGATATTCTTTCAATTGGATTCCCTTTTCGAGTGTCTTGAGCCTGTTTTCATCACACATCCCTTCCAACATTGCCAGGTAGGTTTTAATCTGATGATGCTTCGGATCGGTCAAATGATTGATCAAATCACCGTCCCCTGTTATCACCAACAACCCCTCGCTGTCAAAATCCAGTCGTCCGGCAGAATAAATATCTTCCAGTGGAATGTATGTCTTTAGTGTCTCCCGCCCTTCGGTGTCGCTGAAGGTGGATAAAACTTGATCTGGTTTATAAAATAGAATTGTCTTCAATTCTGACATATTCTGATTTTACCTGACCTAGTCATGAAACAGGTTATTTTTTTAGAAAAAGTTATAATAATTATATAGAAATTGAGGAGAGAATGAAAAAACTACTTTGGATCCTTCCATTTTGTTTATTGGTGCTGGCTTCGTGCAATTTTCCGCTTTCGAAAACACCCTCGATATCAGCCAGTGAAATTAGCACCCGGGTAGCCCAAACGCTGCAAGCTTCCGCCAACCCGGAAAACCCAACCGCCACACCTTCGCTGATTCCCACTACCTCCCTTTTGACTGTTACTCCCACTTTTACTCCAACAGTCACGCCCACGGCGACAACTTCTCCGGATGATCCCCGTCTGACTTTGGGAAATCCCACTTTTACAGGATTATTTACGAAAAGCAGTTCATTTGGACTTCCCTATTCCGACGACTCTATCACAATGAATATTACAAACGGATCTATGTTCATGGTCAGCAGTAAGAGTAGAAATTTTCATTGGCGACTGACGTACCCCACTCCCAGGGACTTTTACCTGGAGGGAAAATTCAAAACAATTGCCTGTTCGGGGTCCGATTATTATGGATTAGTCATGCGCTCCACTAATTATGATGATGGAGTCGGTTATTACTTTGGAATTTCTTGCAACGGTCAGTATTACTTGATGCGCTATAACGGAACTGACCCCAATATCATCATCGATTGGACCACTGATCCGGCATTACTTGCAGGTCAGAACCAGGAAAATCGTATCGGAGTAATGCTGAAAGAGGATCAAATCAGCCTGTATATCAACGGGAAATTCATCCAAAAGGTGAGCAATGATACGATCAAAGAAAAAGGTCATTTCGGAGTGTTTCAATATCCTGTAGATACTTCTAACATGACTATCGAAGTAGAAGAAATCAATGAATGGGATCAACCCTGAGGCGAAACACTGATGAGCGACGTTACCAACACCAATCAACGTGCCGTTGAGCTGGCCCGACAAATTTTAGCTCAAAAACCCGTCTATATCGATACCGAAACAACCGGCCTTGAAAAAGAGGATGAGGTNNCAACGCGTGCATCATATCAAGGATTCAGATGTGGCGTCAGCTCCGGCGTGGCCGATCTTGTGGCCGCGTCTGCGTTCATTTTTATATGGACGACCAATTGCAGCCTACAATGCCCCATTTGACTATCGCATGATGCAGCAATCGCATGCCCGCTACCGTTTACCTTGGCGGGATAATTTGAATATGGTGGATATTTTGCCTCTCTATTCCGATTACCGCGGAATTTGGGACCCTGTAAGACGTTCAATGAAATATTTTAAATTGGAAGAGGCTGGCGCCTTTTTTAATATCTCCCTATTGAATGAACATCGTTCTGAAGCCGATGCTTTGTTGGTTCGGGCACTCCTTCACTCGATCGCGGGTGAGCCTTATTGAAAGCAAAATCTTAATGACGGGGAAACTAATCCAATTTTCTGAAAAGCAACTGGAAGTNNGCTGTTGAACGGATGAATCATCTTGTTCATTTAGGAATCCCTCCACAATCCATCTTAGTTCTCGTCCCACAACGAAGTCTGCTGTCTCCCTATCAGGCTGTTCTGCAGGCTTCTGATTTCCCTGCCGGTGGGGATGCATCTATGCTTACCCTTGGCGGATTGGGTCAGCGTATGATCTCGCTATTCTGGCCAATGTTGGGCACCAATTCAGGTTTTAAAAATCCCACTCATGCACCGCAATTCCTCACCCTGGAAACTGCACAATACTATCTCGCCCAGATCGTTACCCCTTTTCTGCAGAAAGGGTATTTTGAAAGCATTACAATCGATCCCAACCGTATTTTCAGCCAGATTTTGGATAACCTGAACAAAGCAGCAGTGGTCGGTTTTGGCCCGGACGAGATCGCCTCGCGGTTGAGATCTGCCTGGTCCGGGAATGCCAAACAGGCTGTAGTTTATGACCAGGTACAAGAATGCGCTCTCCGTTTCCGCGAATTCTGCTTGTCTCACAATCTGCTGGATTACTCCCTGCAGTTTGAAATTTTTGCAAAATATCTCTGGCCATCCACATTGTGCCAGGCCCACCTAAAGAACACCTACCGACACCTGATCTACGATAACCTTGAAGAAGACGTCCCAGTAGCACATGATATTCTCAGCTCCTGGCTGCCAGATTTTGAATCGGCGCTCCTCGTTCAAGATTCCGGCAGCGGGTTCCGTACCTTCATGGGTGCAGACCGCGTTTCTGCGAACTCCATAAGTAACCTGTGTTCACAAAGCCTCACTTTCACTGAATCCTTTGTTCAATCTCAACCACTGCAAACCTTTGAAAAACATCTCTCCTATGCGATCAAAGAGCATCAAACGCTGAAAGTGGAGAACATAGATCTGAACGAGGCATTTTCTGTACAGCCTTTTCGTTTTTACCCCCAGGCTTTGGATTGGATCACCACCGAAGTGGATCGGCTCATTCGAGTCGAGAAAGTCTCTCCCGATCAAATCGTTCTTCTGACCCCTTTCTTAAGCGATTCGCTGCGTTTTTCGATCAGTGAACGCTTTTCTGCCTGCGGAATTCCATTTTCCACTTTTCGTCCATCCCGCAGCCTATTGGACGAACCTGTTGTTAAAGCATTGCTCACGTATGCCAAATTAACCCATCCCCAGTGGGGATTCAAACCTACCCGGCATGACTTACGTTATGCATTGTTGCAAACCATTCCCGAGGCTGACTTGATCCGCGCTGACCTGGTTTCGCAGATCCTTTTTTCTCCCAATAGGGAAGGGCTAAAACTGGGCAGTTTCACGCAAATTTTACCGGAAATGCAGCAGCGGATTACTTTTACCGTTGGAAATAAAGTGGATCAGATCAAAGAATGGCTGGAGGATTCTGCAACCCATAAAGACGAAGAATTGGATATCTTCTTCAGCCGCTTGTTTGGAGAAATTCTCTCACAGCCTGCGTTTGCTTTTCATCAAAATTTTGAAGCCGCCTCGGTCACCAGCCGGTTGATCGAATCCTGTCGAAAATTCCGTGCTGCCATTTCCTCAGCGGCCTTACCGGAAGGGATGGTCATAGGCAAAGAATATATTCAAATGATCGAACAGGGAGTGATTTCTGCCCAATATTTAAGCAATTGGGAAAACCCAAACGACAGCAATAGTGTGCTGATCGCACCGGCATTTACCTTTCTCATGAGTAACCGTCCTGCTGCTTATCAATTTTGGCTGGATGTGGGTTCCTCCGGTTGGTGGGCGCGTTTGGATCAACCTTTGACCCAACCCTATATTCTTAGCCGTAACTGGGAACAAAACCAGAAATGGACCAATCGTAATGAGATGGAAGTGAATCAAGAGACCCTTTTAAGGGTCACCAGCGGCCTGCTGAGGCGCTGCTCATCGAAAGTCCATCTAATAAGTGTTGGAGTCAACGAATCGGGCAACGAAGAGCGTGGGGCCTTGTTGGTGGCCATCCAGACTGTTCTGCGCGGGCTTACACCGCTTGAAAGGGATGCACATGTTTAAACCGCGTCCGATGCAGGCTGAAGTTCTAAAATATACCTCCGGCTGGATGGGAGTTTCTGCCGTCCCTGGCAGCGGCAAGACCCATACGCTTTCTTATCTGGCCGCTCAGTTGACCATGAATGCCAATTTGAGGGATGACCAGGAAATATTGATCGTGACTTTGGTAAATTCAGCGGTCAATAATTTCTCTACACGCATTTCGGGTTTTATTAAAGAAAAAGGACTGCTGCCGGATATTGGCTACCGGGTGCGTACCTTGCACGGTTTGGCTCACGATATTGTGCGTGAACGTCCGGAGATGGCCGGCTTGAGTGAACGTTTTACTATTGTAGACGAGTCGGAATCTGACCGGATGCTCGAAGAAATCTCTGCAGCCTACCTGCGCGCGCATCCTGAACTTGAAGAGCAGTATGTTCTCTCTGATGCCTATCCTTTGGACAGCCGCACTCGCATGCAGTGGAACGACAGCATTACTTCGCTAAACACTAATTTCATCAGTCAGGCAAAAGATTGGCAGCTTGACCCCGAAACGATCCAGGAACGCCAGGAAAAATATCATTATTCCGATCCGCTGCTAACCATGACAGTGGATATCTATTCACAATATCAGCGTGGATTGCGCTCACGCAATGCGGTAGATTTTTCTGATCTGGTGCGCCTTGCTGATCGTGTTTTACTTGTCGACCCTGAATATCTGGCTCAATTACGTTACCGATGGCCCTATATTTTGGAGGATGAAGCACAAGACTCCTCGCAAATTCAGGAACATATTTTACGCACGTTGGTTGGAAAAGATGGCAACTGGGTCCGTGTTGGCGACCCCAACCAGGCTATCTACGAAACCTTCACCACCGCCAGTCCAAAATTCCTCAAGGACTTTCTCATCGAAAAAGGTGTCAATCGACGCGATCTGGCAAATTCAGGTCGTTCCAACCTGAGCATTATCAACCTCGCCAATGATCTCATCGGTTGGACAATGTCCGAACATCCGGTAACTGAACTGAGGGATTCTCTCACCCTCCCCTATATTTTACCCACAGACCCGGGAGACCCGCAGCCTAATCCACCCGATGAGCCCAATGCAATTTTCATATTCAAATCCCGTATGAATCCTGACACCGAAATAAAAAAAGTTGTAGATTCAATTCGAAAATGGCTGCCTGAACATCCTGATAAGACCGTAGCCGTGCTCACCCCCATCGGAGCTCACGGCGAGAAAGTAGTCGCTGCCCTTACTGAAGCCAATATCAAAGTGGTCGAAATGCTCAAAAGCAGCGAATCCACCCGGATCACCTGCCGCATCTTGGAAAAAATACTGGTTTCACTGGCAGATCCTGCTTCGCCGCAAAAATTAGCAGCCGCGTTCATCGAAATATATCGTCAGAAGATCAAAACCCCTGAAGAAAAGCCTTTCATCGAAGTGCTGCAATCAGCGATCAAGAATTGTAAAAAATTGGAGGAATTCCTCTATCCTCAACCAGAAACTGATTGGCTGGATTCAGTGGTACGACCAAGTCTTGGTGATGCTTCTGCAGACGTCTTGGCGCAATTCCGCGATCAAGTCCAGCGCTGGCACCAGGCCACTTTATTACCTATCGATCAATTGATCCTCACCCTGGCGCAGGAACTGTTTACCACTCCGCAGGATCTGGCCCTTTCACACAAGATCGCGCTCTTGCTTGAATTTAGCGCCCGCATTCATCCAGAATTCCAGTTGGCTGATTTTGCTGTAGATCTGGCTGACATTGCCAGTAACCGTCGAAAATTTTTAGGTTTCTCAGACGAAGAAAATGGATTCAACCCAGAAGATCACAAAGGTGAGGTATTTATTTCCACCTATCACAAGGCCAAAGGGTTGGAATGGGATCGGGTTTACCTGCTTTCGGTAAATAATTATGATTTCCCCTCTTGCCAGGAATTTGATCAATATAAAGGGGAGAAATGGTTCATCCGCGGACAGTTGAACCTTGAATCTGAGTGTTTGGCCAAACTGAAAGCGCTGGCCCATAACGACCCGGTGGGTTTGTTCCTTGAAGAAGGATCTGCCACCCGGGCAGCTCGCATCAGTTATGCTTCAGAACGTCTGCGTTTATTGTATGTAGGTATCACTCGCGCCCGCGAGAACCTCATCATCACCTGGAACACCGGCAAGCAAGAAAAAAGCCAGATGGCTCTATCCCTGCAAGCCCTCAGTGCAATCATGGAGAA
>PMIV01000247.1:0-212 GCA_003158355.1 Anaerolineaceae bacterium | reverse complement strand
CTGGATATTCAATCTCGACCAGGCAGCAAGTTCAGTGAGATTCTACTTTCGATTCCCTTCGAAGGAACCCGTTTGATTGCAAAGTATGATCTTATCGTTTATCAAGAGATTCAGCAGGCAGTGATCTACGACTGGAAGACTTCACGCCATCTGCCTAAAGAAAAATGGTTGGCTCTACGAATGCAAACCAGAATCTATCCCTTTTTACTCGC
>PMIV01000182.1 GCA_003158355.1 Anaerolineaceae bacterium | reverse complement strand
CAGATCCCAGTGATACAGGGTGACGACCGGTTTAATGCCTGCAGCGAGCAAACCGTCCACCAGGTGGTCATAGTAAGCCAGACCCGCCTCGTTAATCTTGCCAGTGCCAGAAGGCATCACCCGCGGCCAGGCGATCGAGAAACGATACGCCTGAATGCCCATCTCTTTTATGAGGGCGATATCATCCTTCCAGAGGTGGTAAGAATCTGCGGCCTGATCCCCGTTATCTCCATTAATTATCTTGCCAGGGGTATGTGAGAATGTATCCCAGATCGATTCGCCGCGTCCATCGGTATGCACCGCACCTTCGATCTGATAAGACGAGGTGGATACTCCCCAGAGAAATCCCTCCGGAAATGAATGTGTTTTAGTCATGGTACCTCTCCAAAATTAATTTTAAAGATCACTCGATAATAGCTGTTACAACCACTGCCAATCGGCAAAAGTTCTGGACTCGGTGAGATAGATCTGCTTCAGCGCCGGGGTCAATTGAAAATATTCAGTGTTTGCGCTGCCGGTATCCTCGTTCTCGACCAGCAAGATCACGGCATCCCGGCTCATGATCACGCCGTGCCAGGCATTTCGTTTTACATTATAGGCGTTCATCGGCTCCAGTGAATTCGACTTCACCGATCTTACTCCAGACTCTGCGCCGCCCAGCATCAAAGTGGCCTTCCCTTTTAACAGTACAAAGACCTCATCCGTCTCGAGATGGCGTTCCATGCTGGCGATATCTACCGGAAAGAGATCATCTACGTAACATAATGTGGCTACACGCCAATTATTATACTGGATCAAGGATTTAAACCCTGTCGTGGTAAACCCGGCAACCTCTAAAATGTTTTCCTGCATCTTTTTTCTCTACCTAGAAGGGGTGGCCCCTACCCCAACCAGACCTCAATATGGCTTTCTGAACCGGGTTCCTGGTATGGCGCGATCTTCCCGGTAATTTCTTTTCCATTGATAACAAGGTGAGTGACACCCTTGCAAACATGCTGGGGATTGAACACTGTAATCCGATAAAAAGCTCCGCGGCAGCGCCGGTCAAATGAAAAACCATCCCAATTGGAGGGAATACACGGGTCTATCACCAGCCCGCGGTAATGGGCACGCACCCCCAGAATATACTGGGTGGCCGCCTGATAAGTCCACGAGGCAGTCCCCGAAAGCCAGGAGTTGCGCGCCAGGCCAAACTGCGGGTGTTCATCGCCGAGAATATTTTGCGGATAAACGTAAGGTTCGCATTCGTAAGCTTCGATCTGGCCGTTCTTCCGGGCCGGGTTGATCTGGTCGTAATAACGCCAGGCGCGGTTGCCGTTGCCCAGCATGGTTTCTGCGATCATGGCCCAGGGATTGGTGTGCAAGAAGATGCCGCCGTTCTCTTTGGTACCGGGGGGATAGGTGGTAATGCCGCCCACGCGCGAATCAAAACCATCGTAGCCGGGAGCGCTCAGTTTAATGCCGTTGCTCGTGTTGAGGTGGTCAAAGACACTTTGCATGGCGGTGCGGGCGCGATCTGGTGCGGCAAAACCGGAAAGTACAGCCCAGGATTGGGCGTTGATGTAAATTTGACCCTTACTGTTTTTGCTTGATCCCAGACTGCTGCCGTCTGCATCAAAATAACGCACATACCATTCACCGTCCCAGGCAACTGTTTCGACTCGTTGGCTCATCTGTCGGTGCTCCGCCTGTAACTTCTCAGCTTCTGCGAACTGGCCTGTCTCCTGATAGAGATCGATCATTGCCAGCAGCGCCCGTCCGTACAGATTGGCCGTGAAAAGCGATTCCGCCCCACTGGCTAAATTAACCGTATCGTTCCAATCTGCGAAACCCAGCAGGGGCAGGCCGTGTGCGCCGAGGTGAGCGCTGGTGAAATCCAAGGCGCGCTGGAGGTGATACAGTACGGTACCTTTTTCTAAAGTCAGGCCGGAACAATCCTTATCATAAAAGGGGATCGTCTGCTTCAGATAAGCCAGATCACCCGTTTCTTTCAGGTATTCAGTCACTGCCAGAATGACCCAGAGCGCGTCGTCGCTGTAAAAATGAGGGCGGTCATCCCGTTCCAGAGCATCCCCCTCACTGGCAATCATGTTAAGCGGATTGAACTGGTGCATGGCCGAGCCATCCCGCTTTTGTACACTCAGCAGTTGATCGATCAGCTTCTGCCCGGCCCTGGCACCGCTAGCCAGAACAGCCAACACATCTTGAGAAGAATCACGGAAGCCAATACCGCGTGCGCCGTAGCCCAACTGATAATAGGAAAGATAGCGCGACCAGGAATGGGTGGTCCAACATTGACGGATGTTGAAGATATTGACCATGCGGTTCAAATCCGGGTCCGGGGTATTCACCTGAATGGCAGAAAGGCGCTCGTTCCAGGTTTCTTGCAGTGCCTGGAATGCCGCTTCCACCTGGTCATCCGTTTGCCAGTGCGCCAATAGTGAATAGACAGCCTTTAGGTTGGCAGCCTGCCCCAGCACGGTGATAAATGATCTGGTTTCACCGGGGGCAAGTTTGCCCGGGTGCAGCATGAGAGCGGCAATAGCATCGCCGCGGTTGGCCTCATGGTTACCAAACTCTTCTGCCTCCAGGCTCAAGGGGTGCTGCCATGTGCCGTATTCATTGGCCCCTAAAAATTCCTTGCGGTCGGTCTCAAAAGAGCTGGCCGGTATATTTGCACTGAAGAAATTGAGTTGTGAATCGCGGTTCATAAAGGCATACTGCATCAGTACGCGTCGTTTTTTGAACAGGGAAGCGCGGCTCACCATAGTCTGTGGTACCCAGTCCGCATTGGTAAGCTGTTTGAGCGCGTCGAAATGGGTGTATTCCACCAGCGGGATGGCATCCACCTCTACCACATTCTGCTGCAGATTTGTGATCTTCACCTGGCGCACTTCCACCGGCTCGCCCTCAGGCACAAACACCAGGATCTCGCAATGCAGACCGTAAAATTCGGAGACAAAGCGCGAATATCCCAGCCCGACATGGGTTTCGAAGCGATCGAATGAATCCAGTGTGGGTACGAAAAACGGAGAAAATACCCGTTTTCCTGTTTCATCATGCAGACGCAGATAAAGGGTCTCCCCTTTCATTTCACTAGAAGGAGTTTGGGTCAGATATTTGGTGATGCGGTTGAGCGCCGGGTCTGAACGGCACAGCAAAGCGCCACCTGTGTGATCGATGAAGCCGCCAAAATCCAGACTGCCAATGTAGTTGATCCATTTCACCGGAGTACGGGGATTGGTAATCACATATTCGCGCGCTTTATCATCAAATGAGCCAAATTGCATCGTCGTCCTTTTTTGAAAGCGGGATGTTCCAATTTTTAGTCAACTGGTATTGTTTACGATGTTCGCATTCGTGGTTTTAGCCAGCAACAACAGATCCTTACTCTCTGCTTTTTTTAATCTGGGCTGGCTGCGGAAGTTCCCTGTTAGTGCTTCCGCAAACCAGCCCGGTATAAGCGCAAAAGGGAAATAACGCGATATTTCCTTTTGCCTGAGTTAGTGACTTCAAAAAAGCCGGTCAGCCATGCAATTTGTTCATCTTAGCAAAATAATTCCATCTCGTTCCGTCTTCAGAGAGAAGTGGATTCACTTCGGGTCACCCGACCTCGACCGGGCAAACCAGAACCCGTTCTTTTACATCTGCCTTTTCTGCACCGATAACCATAAAATCACCATTGAGACGGATGTCTTCTGAAGAACCGCCGACCATGACAAGGAACTTCCCAGCTTCAAGGACCAGTTTCAAATCACCATCATAGAATGCCATCTGATTAACAGGCAATCTGAAAGTGACCCGGCGTTTCTCCCCCGGTTGGAGAGATAAACGGATAAATCCTCTCAACTCTTTGACCGGACGTGGATAGCTGGCATATTCATCGCGGATGTATAACTGCACGACCTCATCCCCGGCAACAGAGCCGGCATTGCTGACCTGCAGCGAGATCGTCACAGTATCATCTACAGCAGCTTGCTTTTTATCAATGACCAGGCTGCTGTATTCGAAATGAGTATAAGACAACCCGTACCCGAAGGGGAATAAGGGAGTGACCTTTTCTGAAACATAATCGCCATAGATGTTCGAGCGCATTCCCGAGGGTTTGTGATTGTAGAAAACAGGAACTTGCCCAACCGAGCGTGGAATGGAGATTGGCAATTTTCCGCCGGGGTTCACATCCCCAAACAGGATGCTGGCCACAGCTTTGGCACCTTCTTCACCGGGTACCCAGGCCTCAAGGACAGCATTTACTTTTTCGATGACTTCGGGGATGGCGGCTGGACGACCATTGACAAGGACAAGCACGACCGGTTTGCCGAGCGCAGTAATTGTCTCGATCAATTCTTCCTGCACACCCTGCAAACGCAAATCATCACTGTCGCGGAACTCCCCGGTAGTGCAGTTCGGAGCCAGACCGGAACGGTCGCCCATCACCAGGATGACAGCATCAGCGGCCTGCGCAGCACGAGAAGCTTCATCGAACCCGGATCTATCCTGAGAGAGCAAGTCGCAGCCTCTGGCATAGGTCACTTTGGTTGTAACTGCCACCAACTTTTGGATGCCCTCTAAAACTGTCGGCACCGAGACGGTTGGGGTTTCGAGAATTTCAGATGTGAGATCGGTGAATGCCGAATCTTTGGGCGGATCAACGTTCATCAACTCGGAGAGCGCCGCAAAGGAGTAATCGCCCATAAGGTTGCGGCTGGATTTGGCATTGGGTCCGATCACTGCTAGCGAAGCGATCGTCTTTTTTAATGGGAGGAGACCGTCGTTTTTGAGTAACACCATACTCTTGGTAGCAATCTCGTACGCCAGGGCACGGTTCTGCACGGTTTCAAAAACAGCCGCCACTTTGCCTTCGTCCACATAAGGGTTCTCAAAGAGACCCAGTTCAAATTTCTTTTGTAAATGGCGTTTTACGGCAGTATCGATCACCTCCAGAGATATCTGGCCTGCATTGAGCGCAGCTAACAGATCATCGCCGTAACAGGTGACGGTGGGCAATTCCACATCGATACCTGCAGTGAGAGCTTTCACTGCCGCTTCCGATTTGGTCTGAGCAGCATAGTGGTAACTGTGAATCATCATGACTGCATCGTAATCAGAGACGACGACACCGTCAAAACCAAGCTTATCGCGTAACAATTCTGTGAGAATGCCCCGCGAGGCGGCGACCACTTCACCATCCAGTTCCGGATAGGCGTTCATCATCGAGGCCAGGCCTGCATCGCGGATCGCTGCCTGAAATGGAGCCAGGTAGGTATCCCAGATATCACGAAGGCCCAGATGGACAGGTCCGCAGTTCAAACCGCCCTGAGAGAAGGAGTGTCCAACGAAATGTTTCCCGGTTGCCATCACCCCCTGGCTCAGATCATCACCTTGCAGCCCTTTGATGTAGGCCACACCAAACTGGCTGACCACAGTGGAATCTTCACCAAAGGTCTCTTCAACGCGACCCCAGCGGGGATCGCGCGCCACATCCAATACGGGGGCGAGGGCCTGTTGGCCGCCAACCGCGCGCATCTGCTGGCGGATCATTGTGGTCATTCGGGTTGCGTAATCTGGCGTAAAAGTGCTGGCCAGACCTATCATTTCAGGAAATATGCTACTCCCTGGAGCCATCAATCCCGCGCAACATTCTTCGTGGTTGATCGCAGGAACTCCCAGGCGGGTCTTTTCCACAAGAAAATGCTGAATCTGATTATAGGTTTTGGCTATCTCAACCGGCATAAACCTGTTGGCTCCCCCAACCCG
>PMIV01000277.1:7138-12623 GCA_003158355.1 Anaerolineaceae bacterium | reverse complement strand
CTTCCCGTTAAATTTCCTAATATAGTTGCGTTTGATAAGTGCCCTGCATAATTAACGTTCTGAAATATCCAATACCGTTATTTCTATTATTTTTTTTTGGGGGGGGGAGTAGAAACATATCTGAATATTAGTATTTAGGAAATTGTTAGCAAAAAAATTATACAGAATGATAAAAATGATGATGTTACACTTAAGAAGGTTTAGCCAATATTTCACCCCAATCGGGTAAAATTATATCGACATGGAATCCCAATCATATAAATATTCTCCAAAAAACGTGCCGCTTCTGTTTTTACATATCTCTCTTGTTCCATTTCCGGCTTTCCTCGTTTGATATCCCTTCGTTTTATTAAATTTTCCACATTTGATCAATTAATCACTTCTTTTTTAACACTCCCATTTGTCTTCTTGACAATTACTTGCTAAATCAATATAATGGCTCGTAGTTATTACCGGTAATTACCAAATAAAGAGTACAAAACCAAGCTGGCGTCTAATATAGATCTTGCGAATACAAATGTAATATAAGTTTATTTTCCTCATCCCTGATATCTCTTGTAGTGGGCGAGAGTGGGTTTTTTGGCTTTGTGATAATCCGTCTAGGTTATGTTTCATGGATGAATATACAAAAACTATCTCGGAGGGATCATTTATGGTTGCATCATGTGAAGTTGAAGTCGCAAACAGTAGTGGATTACATTGCAGGCCTGCTGTCGTGTTCGTAAATAAGGCGGCTAGTTTTAAATCCAAAATAGTAATTGAAAACCTGACAAAAAAGACTCCACAAGCAAATGCAAAAAGTCCGATCTCAGTGCTTTCAATTGCAGTGGACACCGGAAATAAGATACGGATTACTGCAACTGGTGAAGATGCCGAAGCAGCCGTGGCAGGACTAAAAGAGACGATCGAAAACGATTTCATACAAATGTAAGCATTCAAGTAAATCAGGTTCGCAAGTGGAGGAATTATCGATGAAGACCTACAAGGCGATCGGTGCTTCAGCTGGTATTGCGATTGGGCTGGTCCATCTTTATAGTCATAATAAGATTGTCGTGGAGTCAGACGAAGGCTTTGACCCCAAAGAACAAGAAAAGCGCATTCAAGCTGCAATCGCTAAAGCTGGTGAAGACTTGATAGCTGTTATGGAGAATACACGTAAATGTGCATCTGAAGCCGAAGCGGGAGTCTTTGAAGCACATATTATGCTCTTGAACGACATCGTCTTGATGGAAAAGGTGCTAGAGGCATTGACCGATCAGCACTGCTCAGCAGAATATGCCTGGTACCAGGCCACTTGCTATTATTCCGAAATGATCTCTAGCCTGAATAGTGAGTATATCTCTGCCAGAAGTGCGGATATTGACGATATTTCGCAAAGAGTGCTACGAATCCTGAAAGGGGACGAACAGCAAAATTCTCACACCCTGGTTTGTCCCAGCATCATCGTGGCTGATGAACTGACCCCATCTGACACAGTATCATTCAATAAAAAACTGGTCCTTGGTTTTGCTACAGCCAAAGGCGGCGCGACGTCGCACGTAGCCATACTCTCAAAATCATTAGGCATTCCGGCAATCGTGGGGATTGGAGAGTGGAAAGAGGAACTTCTTGAGGGGGAAGAAGTAGTGGTGGATGGTTTCACTGGTCAAATGATCGTTGACCCGGATGAGAAAACACTCAAGGCATATCGCGAATTGTCAGAACGATATCAAGGAAATTTCAAGAATGCTTTCGAGAAAACACACGAGCCGGCGATCACAATCGATGGTAGAAGTGTAGAAATTGTGAGCAATATTGGGGGAGTTGACGATGCACACGATGCGGTGGAATTTGGCGCTGAGGGAGTGGGATTGCTGCGAACGGAGTTCATCTTTTTAGAACGCAATACATCACCTACCGAAGAAGAACAATTCACGATCTATCAGCAGATTTTTAGTGTCTTTGGTTCCAGACCAGTAGTGGCTCGCACACTCGACATCGGTGGCGACAAACCGNNACGGACTCAATTACGGGCTTTGCTGCGAGCGAGCGTTGGGTACAATGTAAAAATCATGTTCCCAATGATCGGCACTGCCAGCGAGGTACGAAAAGTACGTCACCATTTTGATGAGGTCAAGATTGAGCTGGAAAAAGAAGGTAAAGATTACAATAAACAGGTTGAGTTTGGCATCATGGTTGAGATTCCCTCGGCAGCGGTGATAGCCGATATATTAGCAAAAGAGGTAGATTTCTTTAGCATTGGCACGAATGATCTCTCACAATATACAATGGCGGCTGATCGCGGAAACTCCGATGTGGCCACGATTGCGAACGCTTTAGATCCCGCTGTGTTGCGATTGATTCATATGGTGGTCAAGGCCGCCCACGCAAATAAAAAATGGGTTGGCCTATGCGGAGAGCTGGCGGGTGACCCGCTTGGGACGCCAGTACTTTTGGGCATTGGCGTTGACGAATTCAGTATGAACCCACGCAGTATTCCTCTGGTTAAGCAGGCAATACGACAGTTTACGATGGAAAAGGCTCGCGAGATCGCCGCACATGCGCTCGACCTGCCGACTGCGGAGGAAGTACGCGTCTATCTAGAAACCTACAAAAAGTGAGGTCAATATGGGCGAATTTTCGATCATTTTCACTGCACGAGATTTTAATAAATCCATCGAGTTTTACCGGGATCGTTTAAAGTTACCGGTTGTGCAATCCTGGGATAATGGATCTTCAGAAAAAGGAATCGTGTTTCAAGCGGCTGATGGGTTAATCGAGATTTTGAGTTTGAAACCAGGGACAGAATATGTAGCCCCGGCCCATTTTGAACTTTCCATCGGCATCACGGATGTCGACATTTTTTATCAATTTGTGAAAAGACAGGGCCTGTCGATTTATGGTGAAATCGGTGATAAGCCCTGGGGTGCGCGTACTTTTTCACTGCTTGACCCCGATGGTGTAAAGCTCATTTTCAGTGAATATTCAAGGAAAAGCATCATAAAGTAAATTGCTTTTACTTCACCCCCCCTTCTGATCACGAGAGAAGCTACTCACAAATGGAAAGTACAGCAGCAATCAATCTGTTTGCCAAGAAACATATCGTTCTGGGCGTTACTGGTTCTGTATCAGCCTATAAAGCTGTAGAACTGGCCTCTGGACTGACCCAGGCAGGAGCGTTGGTGGATGTAATACTTACCGAAAACGCTTTACATTTCGTTTCGGCGCTCCAATTCCAATCCGTTACAGGGCGAAAAGCAAGCACAGACGCCGATCTATGGGGAAGCCTGGAGCACGTTTTGCACATTACTTTGACGCACGATGCCGATTTGTTTGTGATTGCGCCAATCACAGCATCTTCTCTTGCCAAATTAGCCACCGGGTTAGGGGATAATCTGTTGAGTTTGGCGGCATTGGCGGCAACCTGTCCGTTTTTACTTTCGCCGGCGATGGATGCACACATGTTCCATAACCCAGAGACCCAGATGAACATCAAGACGCTCGAAAAGCGCGGTATGAGTTTTTTTGGGCCTGCCGAAGGACGTATGGCTTCGGGACTGATCGGCCTCGGCCGTTTCGAAGAGCCAAAGATAATTCAAGCATTCATCGGAAATTTGCTAAGTCACGAGTCGCGGTAGCCTATTTTTGATAAACGAAATATAGTCATCGCTGAGAATACGCCAACTGCTCCTCTAAATTGCCGAACTGACGTTACTTTGATTTTCCCGGCAACCCCCTCTACTAAGCTCACGTGATCGGAAACAATTTTCGCCGGACGGGCAGAATCACTCAGAGAAGTGCAAAAGACGGATATTCTGTTAGTGACCAACCACATATTTGCAGGTAAAAGTGTTCAAATATAAAAGCCACCGGCTGGAAATACGCTGCTAAGGCCTGCGCTTAAGATCACAAATAAGGCTCTGAATTTACGGTTTTCTGTGAGACCGTCAGAGCTGCAACAAAACCTAAAAGTCGATAGTGGTGTGCGATTTTCCCAAACTAAGGTTGAACCAGAGACACTTCTACACCCCGGTCAGACCTCATCCCCACGAAGCTCCTCCAATAAGCGGCCTCTTGGCTGGAATAACTTAATGAACCTATTTAAGGTTTAGTAGAATTATTGTGTAAACAATGCGCTCATTCCTGTGCATCCAGATTCACAACAATCTTGTAAGAGTCGCTGCAATAAGTTGCCAGGGAATATTCTATTACATCGCCATTCTCAAGGTAAGTTGTTCTTTCACTTTTCAAAACAGCCGCCGGGTAGCTGAGTGAGAGTAGCTTAAGCTCCTGAGAATTGGCTAATGTTGCATAAACGTATTCTTGTGCGCGCGTGAGCTTCAAACCATAAACTGTTGTCAATAAATTGAAAAGCGAATCTTGCGACAAATTGTAGCCTAAGATATTTTGGCAGTAACGCCCATTCAGGTATACAGTGTGTAATGCTAGAGGAACATTGTTATTGAAGCGAAGGCGAACGACGCGAAAAACTTCATCCCCTTCGTTTAACTGCATCGGTTTGAGAATTTCTGTTGACAGGTCCATAAGCAGGCTTGCCTCCAACAACCGACTCGATGGAAAGCCCCCTTCGCGTTTCACATCTGCTGAATAACCACTCAATGAAACTTTAACGGCCAAATCGGGTGAACTTTCATTTACAAAGATACCTCTACCAGCGACTTTACGGATCAATCCCTCCCCTTCTAATTGCCGTAATGTTTCGCGAATAGTTGTCCGACTGACCCCGTACTTATCGCACATTTCCCTTTCGGAGGGCAAAAGCGCCCCAGGCGCATAAATGCCGTCTGAGATTAGGGACTTTNNGGAATTGGAGTCATTCGATCAACGATCACTGTTTTCCTCGGTCAATCTAATATCTATATTACAGACACCCTTATCTGCAAGTAAATTCTGCAGTAAATCCCAAAATTAATTCGGCTAAATGAATACTATGGGTTATCCTTTTTTTCTTGCGTGTGTACTTACCTGACCCTTTATCACGCGCCACCACCGCAATTTTTTAAAGGAAACCCCCTTTTTTCATTATATTGGCAACATATTCGAATGTCAATGAGATAATTTATCTCTAATTTTATATGACTAATTCGTCCACACACGCAGGGGGATCCTGTCTCCCTCCAAGGGTATCTTCGAAATTGTAATGACTGGACTGTGTCCCTGTAAGTGCACGAAGAACCACCCCGATTAAAATAATACGCCAGCTCCATTACAAGGACTGACGGTTAAGGAACCAATATCCCTTCGGAGTACATTTATCTGGTCGTCACCGGCATCTTTTCGCTGGAAAAAAGTGGATATTTCCAGGTTTTTAATTGCCTGGTGTAATAATATGTATATGCGAGCATCTAAAATAATTAAACCGAATTACAGAAATAAGCCTAAATGCATAGCACTTCCTGAAGTGCTTTTAATACACCTTCTCGATCATTAGTATCAGTAACTTTATTGGCGACTGCTTTAATTACTTGATCAGCATTTCCCATGG
>PMIV01000277.1:0-7125 GCA_003158355.1 Anaerolineaceae bacterium | reverse complement strand
TGTTGCGCTGTTTCGAAAAATGGGTCATGCTTCAGTATTGAAATTGTTTTATCCATATGTTGCTTATTCTTAAAAGAAAAAGACGCCTTTAGTATTCCAGGTTTTTTATTTACAACATATGACGAAAAAAACCATCTACCCGGAATAAACAGCACATTTTTCAAATGTTGATTTTTTTTATGGACAATACTCTTAATATGCCATCGAAATTCTCTAAAGTGATTCACAATTATTCTTTCAGATGTAAAAAGAGCCGGATACCAACCGATAGAATTTGAAATTTCAAGAAGGTGGTCAATCGCCTCCTGTTTCATCGGTGTTGAAGAAATGATTTTTTCATTTCCAGAAACGCCAACAATAGAACCGTTTAATGCCACAAAATATGCATTTTTGCTAATCATTTTTGCATAATATCTTGCATCATTCACAGCACGTCCAGTGGTTACCACTAAGACAATCCCATTTTTTTCAATCTTTTTTAAAAACTGTATTGTATTCCGGCTAATTTGTTGGGTCGAATCTAANNCAATAAAGTTCCATCTAGATCCAAGCATAGCATTTTATATTTTTCGTTCATAAATTATAGGCCCTTGAACAATAAAAAATTAATAAAGTTAATCTGCATTGGTATTACTCACTTTTTATACCAGCAAGAACTTAACTTTTCTTTCATAATAATGCGCCTATTCTATAATTATTCCAATCAACATAAATAAACCCATAGCGCTTTTCCATTTATTCCGTAAAACAAATGACTCGGTCAATTCAGTCCCAAGGAGTATATCCTATACACTCAACTTCTTCTATCATGGCTTTTTCCATCTGCCTGATGTGTTCACTTAAATAACCCAATTTGCTACCCTGGGAAAAGTGAAAAGGAAAGTCTATGCGAAACCTGGTAAAGTTTAGGTTGCTAAAGNNACTCAAATTGTAGCAGTATTTTGCTTGTGTGAATGATATATTGAAAAGATTGTATCAATATGAAGACTATTTTTTGATGGTTGCGAAATACCGACTTTTCCGCTAAACTCATAGGGGTATGAACACTGTAGAGCATGCTTACATGGGAATAGATTTGACCAGTCAACGCAAGAGTTTTACCTGCGCTATGCTGGACAATTCCCGGCGCATCCTTTTCTGCGGCACCGTGACGCCAATGGAATGGCAAAGTCTGCTTGGCTCGGCTCAAAATATCATTGCCGCCATTAATTCACCCTTAACGCTCAATGCCGGCTTCATGGCTGACTCAGAGTATCGCCAAAATTTAAATCCTCCTCCCGCCAAAAATCGCTTTACCGACATGCGCGTGTGCGAATATCTTTTGCTGACAGAAGGTCTTTCTCCTACACGCACTCCGCGCGACGTCGGCCGCTTCTCCCCTTCTTTGCAAAGAGCCTTTAAGTTTTCGTCAGAACTGGGAATGAATGGATTTCAATTCTGGCCCTTTCCTAATTCCCGTTACCAGATGTTTGAAACGCACGCCGATGCCTGTTACTGGTCTCTGCTTGGTAAAATCAAGCCTTATGCTGTCAGCTCATTGGAAGGACGCATCCAGCGTCAACTGGCACTTCAAACCAAAGGGCTGCCGGTTAAAGATGCAATGGCTTTTTTCGAAGAAGTCACCCGCCACCGCCTGCTCACCGGGAAACTCCCCGATGAAAAAATCCTCGTACCTTCACACCTGAATGCGCTTATCGCAGCATTCACTGCCTGGACCGTTCTCAACCGTCCGGCAGAGTATTCCCGCATCGGTGAACCGGATGAAGGTGTGATCATTCTCCCCACTCTCACTAAAAACGAATAGATTTTTTTTGGATTCGCTTGGCAATCACCCGTAAATCTGTTAATATGAGTATGTTGGTAAAATTACACAAATAAAGCGAGTTTATTATGAACTTCAAAATGTGGTTAAAAGCGATTCAAATTATTCCTCACATCAGCAAAGAAGAATGGGACCATTTAGATTTCATTTCACGTTGGCTGATCATTACCCGTGCAGCAGTTCTTGTGATGACCCTTACTTCTGCCATCATTGCCGGTTTACTGACTTTGATGGCCGGCCACGGCCTCTTCAACGGCTGGCGGTTTGCCCTGGTGATCATCGGGTTGGTGTTTGCTCACGCCACTAACAACCTGGTCAACGATCTCACCGATTCCCGCCGTGGAGTAGACAAAGATAACTACTTCCGCACTCAGTATGGCCCACAACCCTTGGAAAATGGCCTGCTGTCGATCAAACAGCTTTTTGCCTATATAGGGGTCACTGGTGGCATTGCCGCCGCAGCAGGCCTCCTGCTCATTCTCACACAATCTACAGCCACTCCAGGCAGCCCTTGGGTCACCCTGGTTTTGATGGCCGCCGGAGTCATTTTCGTGCTATTTTATACCTGGCCATTGAAATACATCGCAATGGGCGAGATAACTGTTTTTCTCGTTTGGGGTCCTTTGATGATTGCAGGTGGGTTCTATGCCATTTCCGGGGTCTGGAGTTGGGGTGCAGTCGCCGCCAGCATCCCATATGCTCTGGCAACCGTAACAGTCATTTTTGGTAAACACATCGATAAACGCAAAGAAGATGCAGCCAAACATATTTACACATTACCTGTGCTACTAGGGGAAACCGTCAGCCGTTATCTGGTGCTGGTAATGATGGCTTTGCAGTATATCTTGCCCGTGATCTTGATCTTTTTCGTACCGCGATTTTTCTCCTGGCCAATGCTGCTGGTCTTTTTGACACCCTTTTTATTGAAGAAACAAGAACGTCAGATGATTTGGAATGTATTTACCCATCCCCGCCCTTCCCAAGCGCCAGCGGAAGCAAAAGAGTTTTGGCCGTTATGGTACGTGGCTGCGGCTATGCTGCATACTCGCCTATATGGAGGCATTTTTGTATTGGCGATGATCATTCAAACGATCCTGTGGCCATTGATCCATTGATCTTATATAACAACAAAGAATCCGTTCTCAAAATTCTGAGAGCGGATTTTTTACTTTAGAAATGAAGTCCCTAAAACACCCTAAATCCAAAAACAATCAACAGCCCAAGGAGAATCAGGAGCAAGAAACAACCACAGCCCCAGCGTCGAGGGCCGAATCTTTTGCGAAACATAAATTTCACTCCTTTTTAATATATAAAATATTTTACCCGTTAATAGTCTAATTTTTGAAAACAATTGCAAAATAAAAAAATTCCTTTATCAGATTTTCACGAAATATTGTTATAATTATTTCAACAGACCTGCCCGGGAACAAACATCCATAACTTCTTTCAGAGAGCTGGCGCTGGGTGCAAGCCAGCAGAATGAGTGGATCGATCCAACCCGGTCGCCCGTAAGGGCGGGTTGCTCTCGCAGAGATATGCAAATATCATAAAAGAGCCGGTTGTTCCGTTATCACAAGAATAAGGTCTCCTGAAGAGGGAGGCAAAAGCAGGTGGCACCACGAGCACGCCCCTCGTCCTGCATCGGATTGGGGCGTATATCTTTTAAAACGAGGTGCAGTCATGTTCGATATCAATCTCATTCGTGAAGAACCCGAAATCGTAAAAAAATCATTGCAAGACCGCCAGATGGACCCTTCCCCTGTGGATGAAGTGATAAAACTGGACACCGAAAGGCGCGGATTGCTGGTCAAAGTGGAAGCGCTGAAAGCTGAGCGTAACACTGTTTCCAAAGCCATCAGCCAGATCAAAGATGCCACTGAACGCCAACAAAAGATTGAAGCCATGCGCCAGGTGGGCGAAGAAATCGCCAAATTTGATGTACTGGTGAACCAGGTGGAAGAGAAATTAAATTATCTGGTCGCTACCATCCCCAACCTGCCCGACCCCACCACTCCATATGGCAAAGATGACAGCGAAAATATCGTCGAACGCGTTGAGGGCAAGAAACGCGATTTTGATTTTCAGCCTCTGCCCCACTGGGACCTGGGTACCAAATTAGGCATCATCGATTTTGACCGCGGTGTAAAACTGACCGGCTCGCGCTTCTACATCCTCAACGGAGCAGGTGCCCGCCTGGAACGTGCATTGATCTCTTATATGCTCGATCTGCATTCGCATCAAGGCTACGAAGAACGCTACACTCCTTTCATGGTTAAAGCAGAGACCCTTTTCTCCTCGGGTCAATTGCCTAAGTTTGTCGATAATCTGTATCATGATATCGAAGAAGACCTGTGGATGGTACCTACCGCCGAAGTTCCCCTCACCGGTATGTACAAAGATGAGGTACTGGAAGATGGCAGCCTGCCCCAACGTTTTACCGCTTACACTCCCTGTTTTAGACGCGAGAAAATGAGCGCTGGCCGAGACGTGCGCGGTATTAAACGCGGCCATCAGTTTGATAAAGTGGAAATGTATACCTACTGCAAACCGGAACAATCCGATGCGGAATTACAAAAAATGCTCAAAGACGCCGAAGATACCTGCAAAGGTCTGGGGCTGACTTACCGCATCAAACGCCTGTGCAGCGGTGATCTGGGTTTTAACGCCCGCATTACCTATGACGTGGAAGTCTGGGCACCCGGCTGCGATGAGTGGCTCGAAGTCTCTTCGGTCTCGAACGTGGGTGATTTTCAGGCTCGCCGCGCCAATATCAAATACAAAACCACTTACGGCGGCAAACCGCGCCTGGTGCATACGCTGAACGGTTCCGGTCTGGGGCTGCCGCGTACCTTGATCGCCGTTATGGAAAACTACCAGCAAGCCGATGGCAGCATCATCATCCCCGAAGCTTTACGCCCCTGGATGGGCGGGATCGATGTGATCCGTTAGTAGAGTTGAACCAGGCTTACAAACATTCGTTTCTAGGCACCGTGCCCGGTTTTCATATGGGGAAAACAAAGAGCGCTCCAAATATTTGGAACGCTCTTTCCTCTTTAATTATATAAATTACTGGTGTGAAATGTAGGCTTCGATCATGAGCAAATTTTTCTCTGTCGACATCTGCACAACTGCCAGCAGTTGCTCCATAGAAGAAACTTCTTCCAATTGTTCAGTAGCAAACCAGCCCAAGAACTCACGGGCAATATGGTTCTTTTCAGCTACTGCCTGATCGATCAGGGCATAGATCTTTTTGGTTACATCATTTTCCCAATTCAAGGCCAGATTGACGGCTTCTTCGGCTGAGGTAAATTCCCATTTTGGCGCGGGAATGGCTGGAATTTTCACTTCCCCATTTGCGTCCAAGATGAACTGGATAAATTTATCGGCATGTGCACGTTCTTCCGCTGCCTGTTTACGAAATAATTCGGCAAACTTTTTCAAATGTCTCGCTTCAAAATAGGCGGCAATACTTAAATATTGATGGGAAGCGTCCAGTTCATGGCCAACCTGTTCATTAATACCATTATTTAATTCTTTGCTGATTAACATTGTGTCCTCCATTCTTCTTTTATATATCTAATTTATCAGATTTGCATTAGTTTTATATATCAGAATGCGGGGGGGTGAAAAACTATTTTTTGGTTCCCAGACTTTTCTTTTCGCGTTCAAAATAAATGAGATATATTGCAATTGACCCGGCTACTGCCGCGTTAAGTGATTCGATAGTTCCCTTCATGGGAAGCGCAGCCACAAAATCGCATGTTTCGCGTACCAATTGGCGCATTCCTTCCCCTTCATTGCCAACAACCAGCGCAACCGGTCCGCTCAATGGGATGGTTTGAATCGGTTTGGAGCCCTCTCCCCCGTCCATGCCAATTACCCAGACGCCGCTAGTTTTTAGGTCTGCCAGAGCTCGTGCAATATTGGTTTGTGCTACCAGCATTCGTTCACTGGCACCTGCAGAAGCACTCACCACAGCCGGGGTAACCTCGGCAGCACGGTGCTGTGGGATTAGCACCCCGTGGACTCCGGCAGCTTCTGCTGTACGTAATAAAGAACCCAGATTCTGCGGGTTTTGTAGTACGTCCAGAACAAGAATAAAGAGTTCTTCTTGTTTGCGCAGCGCCAGGTCAGTAATATCACTGATATCCACATAAGGATACCCGCTGACTTCTGCTGCAACTCCCTGAGGGTTGTCACTCATTGCAGCCAATTTTTCTCGGGCCACAATCTCGATGGGAATTTTGCGAGCCTGCGCCATTTTACGCAGTTCCAGGATCTTGCCTTTTTCTTCTATGCCAGACGCAAAAAGCAGGCGAAACACTTCTCTGCGTCTCGCCTGAACGACTTCAATTACAGGGTTACGACCGGTAATCCATTCCTTCAAAATAATCCTCTATTTCCAGTGCCAAAGCGTACCTTCTTTACTGTCTTCCAAAACGACACCCTGTTCAACAAGGCGGTCGCGGACTTTATCGGACAGTGCCCATTGTTTATCTTCACGCAGGTTTTTGCGAATTTCTATCAATAAATTCACGAATGCATCAGCGGCATGACTTTCTTCTTTTTCCTGCTGCAAAGTCAAGCCTAAAACATTGGTCAATTCCACGATCACATCCTGACCAGTCTTGAGTTGAGCATCCGTTGCCCCATCTGCACGCAATTGGTTGGTTACCCGTACCAGGTCAAATAATTGTGCCAGGGCACCCGATGAGTTGAAATCATCATCCATGGATTCAATAAAGCCTGCCTTGCAGAGGGTGATCTGTTTCACCAATGATTGCAAAGAAGCCTCCGGTGCACCCACCGCTCCGGGCAGCGCCGGTTTTAGTGCGGATCGCAGGCGTTCGATCGCTTTCTCCGCCTGATCCAAAATATCTTCGGAATAGGAGAGTGGATTACGATAGCCGGAATTCAACACCAGCATGCGCAGCGCATCGGCCGGGTGATGAGCCAAAAATTCTTCAATGGTCACTAGATTGCCGATCGATTTTGACATTTTTTCGCCGCTGAGCTGCAGCATGCCGTTGTGGATCCAATAACGCGCAAAGGTCTTCCCCGTAAAAGATTCACTCTGGGCAATTTCGTTTTCATGGTGCGGAAAGATCAGGTCATTTCCGCCGCCGTGAATATCGATCTGTTCGCCCAGGTGATTCAAGTTCATGGCGGAGCATTCGATGTGCCAGCCTGGGCGGCCTTTTCCCCAGGGGCTTTCCCAGGCAGGTTCACCCGGTTTGGCGCTCTTCCACAGGGCAAAATCCATCGGGCTTTCTTTGCGCTCATCCACATCGATGCGCGACCCG
>PMIV01000130.1:8163-19108 GCA_003158355.1 Anaerolineaceae bacterium | reverse complement strand
CATTTGCCCGAATTGTAAAAAACAAGTTTTTCACTAGATCGATGGAGAAACCATGAGAAAGAATGGAACGATCACTGACGTCCCGGGAATTAAAGTGGGGCACGCGCAGGATTTTGATGCCATCACCGGTTGTACAGTAGTTATTTGTGAAAAAGGTGCGGTTGCGGGGGTTGACCAACGTGGCGGTGCTCCTGGAACGCGTGAAACGGATGCGATCCGGCCGCTTCATTTGGTCAGCAAAATTCAAGCCGTTATGCTTGCCGGAGGATCAGCATTTGGATTGGACGCGGCTTCTGGTGCAATGAAATATTTGGAAGAAAAAGGGATCGGGTTTGATGCAGGTGTAGCAAGGGTGCCAATTGTGCCATCTGCAATCCTTTTTGACCTAGCCATCGGCAAATCGAATATCCGCCCGGATGCTGCCATGGGTTATCAGGCCTGTATCAACGCATCTGAAGAAGTTGTCGCCCAGGGCTGTGTGGGTGCCGGAACTGGAGCAATCGCGGGGAACGCTTTAGGTCCCAAACAGGCAACAAAATCTGGCATAGGTTCTGCTAGCATCGATATTGGCGGCGGTGTCATTATTGGTGCTTTGATCGCAGTAAACCCATTTGGTGACGTGTACGACCCTTCAAATGGCCGGATCCTTGCCGGTACACGTTCCATCTCTAAAGGTCTGATAAAAATCGGTGAAGAACCGCTTTTCGCCAATACCAAATCTTTGATGAAAACCTTTTTAGGCAAAACAGCTCTCTCCTTTGCCTCATCCCATAATACAGTAATTGGTGTAGTCGCTACAAATGCGGCTTTGGATCGTGAAGAAGCAAATTTTCTAGCCCAAATGGCTCAAGATGGTTTCCCTCTAGCTATTCGGCCAACACACACCCTTTTTGACGGAGATACGCTTTTCGCACTATCTACAGGAAGCGCCCATGTTGATGTGAATATTATTGGCACATTCGCGGTAGATGTGGTTGCAAAAGCTATTGTTAATGCAGTCAATAATGCGGTCTCATTAGGGAATATTCCATCATTGCATGAATTTTCCAAAGTAACAGTATAATTTTCATATTCATTTTTATAAAATGGAAGAGGATTCATATGATAAAGATAATTGCCGATACCACTTCAGTTATTGAACCAGAGGAAGCACAAAGTGCTGGAATTATTATGCTTCCACAAATTATCATTTTTGGAGACAAAAGCTACCGTGATGATAATGAAATTACTACTGAAGAGTTTTTAGCCAGATTAAAAAGTTCTCCGGTTTTACCAAAAACAGCAGCTCCCCCGCCTGCGCTCTACACACCAATATTTGAACAAATCGCAAAGGATGATGATGCTGCTATTGTTATTTGTCCTTCAGCCAAGGTAAGCGGAACCTACAGGAGTGCAACCGTAGCTGCTCAAGATTTCCCGGATGCAAAAATCTACATTATCGATACCCTGACCATAGGACCGGCTCTGGGTACACTTGTATATAAAGCAAAAGAATGGGCAGATGCTGGAGTGGATGTTCAAACAATCATCGACCGCATCAACTATGCGAAAAAATATAACTTTATTTATTTTTATGTAGATACTCTCGAATATTTACATAAAGGCGGCCGAATTGGATCTGCCCAGGCCCTGGTTGGCTCAATTTTACAGGTCAAACCGATTTTGATTTTTAAAGACGGTCAGGTCAGCCCATTTGATTCTCAACGTACAAAACGCCGTGCTATGTCGCGTATGGTCGAACTGGTCAAGAGCGATTGCCCTCATGATAAAACCTCGCAATTGGCAATATTTCAAGCAGAAGCCATGGAAGATGCCCTATTACTTCGTGCAGAATTTGCCGAGTTCATGAGTTTGGATTCAATCCGTATTAATAAACTTCCCCCGGCGATTATCGTCCACGCTGGTCCCGGAGTTGTTGCCTCCTCCTTTTTCACAAAATTCCCTGAAGATTAGGCTTTTTCATTGAGCACGTTCAATAAACGTGCTCTTTTTATTTAAATGATACAAATTATTTTTGAAGATGAAAACTTATTAGTGATCAATAAACCGGCTGGAGTCCATAGCATCGTGGACGGTTATGATCCATCCATACCCCATGTGCGTACAATATTGGAACCGGATTTTGGCAAATTGTGGATCGTTCACCGCCTGGATAAAGATACCAGCGGGGTGATGGTGCTGGCGAGATCGGCTAAAGTCCATAAAATTCTCAACGAACAATTTTCTCACCGCGAAATTAAAAAACAATACTTAGCTCTGGTTTGGGGAGAGTTCCCTGAAAAACTTTCCAACTCCCATCAGTTAAAGTTAAATGGCGATCGGCGCCACCGTACTGTGATGAATGAATTGGAAGGTAAATCTGCACAAACCGACTTTATTCTTCAAGAATTTCTTCCTGATCATGCCTCTTTAGTTGCCGCTTTCCCTCATACCGGATATACCCATCAGATCCGCGCGCATTTACTTTCTGCTGGTTATCCAATCCTTTGTGATCCCCTCTACTATTCAATCGAATCAAGATATTTTTCGCTAACACTTCTGTTAAAACGCACTGCCTTACATGCCCGCCTGATTACTTTTCAACATCCAATCTCTCTCGACCAAGTCACCTTTACTGCAGAAATTCCAAAAGATATTCTTGAGACAATTGAATTTCTAAAAAAAACTGAGCATCCAAAATAACGGATGCTCAGTTTTATGGTCACAAGAGTATTTCACTAGCCAATTTTGGCTGGTTTTTTACTCATTGAAAATGCCCAGATAATTGCTGCCAACAAAGCAGCAGCAACAACTATGCGGACAACGGTTGCACCTTGATAACTAACAATTACAGGTGCAGCCAACAAGCTGATCAAATTGACTACTTTGATCATTGGGTTCAATGCCGGGCCTGCGGTATCCTTCAGAGGATCACCAACAGTATCGCCTACAACAGCAGCCTTATGGCGTTCTGAACCTTTACCGGTATTGGCGGCAATGTTACGGGGTTCATCTTCAACCATTTTCTTGGCATTATCCCAGGCACCACCAGCATTGGCCATGAAGACCGCCAACAATTGACCGCTCAAAATGACGCCGGCGAGGAAACCGCCCAATGCTTCAACATTGAGAGAAATACCAATGAAGAGAGGCATCAAAATAGCAATAGTCGCCAGAGGGATCAATTCTTTTTGGGCTGAACTGGTTGAAATACCTACAACCTCAGCATAATCAGGTTTGACAGTACCTTCCATAATTCCGGGGATACGGAACTGACGACGAACTTCTTCTACAATTCTGCCAGCAGCGCGAGTTACAGCCCGAATGGAGAGTGAACTGAATAACCAGGGTAATGCACCACCCAGTAATAAGCCAATGAAAACACGGGTATCAGCAACATTGATACCGGTTAGCACAGGCATGTTCAAATTTGCCTGAACTTTGCCGATGTCGGTGATGAAAGATGAGAAAAGACTGACAGCAGCGATAACGGCTGATGCAATTGCAACACCCTTGGTAATCGCTTTAGTAGTGTTTCCAACTGCATCCAGGTCAGCCATGATCTGGCGAGCTTTTTTGGTTTCGTCATCTTCCAAATCGTGCCAGGCCATTTCGCCAATGCCATTTGCATTGTCGGAAATCGGGCCGAAGGAGTCCATGGCAACATTGTTACCGGTATGGCTAAGCATACCAATACCAACCAAGGCTACACCGTACAAAACATAGATCAAATTCTCTGAAGACAGAGTGCCTAAGGGATCCTTGCCGCCGTAGATGAATAGAGCGCCTAAGAAAGCAATGACAATGGCGATCAAAGCAAAAACGGTGGATTCCATTCCCAGAGACAAACCAGATAAGATAGTTGTTGCAGGACCTGTTTTGGTTGAATTAACAACCTCTTTGACCGCTTCGGATTTCGTTGAAGTGAAAGCAGAAGTTAATGGGTTGAAGGCAACAGCCAATGCCACACCGATTGTGGTCAATGCAGCAAGTCTCCAGTTATGAGCGTATTGGGTTGCAACAATGAAGGACATTGCAATGGTGAATACGCTGGAGACTTCATAAGAACGGAACATCGAGCCTTCAGCGTCATGAGAACGCATGAACTTGATCGGGAATTTTTCCCAAATAGGCACTGTAAAAGTACCTAAAATGGAGCTGATCACACCAACACCGCGGATGATCAACGGATAAACGATCCAAGTCAAACTACCGTCTCTGGAATAAAGAGAAAGGCCAAGGATCAATGCAGAAACAATTGTGGTTTCGTAGCTTTCAAAGATATCTGCGGCCATACCGGCGCAATCACCTACATTATCACCAACCAAGTCGGCAATAACAGCAGCATTACGTGGATCGTCTTCGGGGATATCTTTTTCAACTTTACCAACAAGGTCAGCGCCAACATCAGCCGCTTTAGTGTAAATACCACCACCCACGCGCATGAACAAAGCAATTAATGTACCGCCGAAACCGAAACCGAGTAAGGCATCTGGAGCGGCTTTACCAAAAATGATAAAGATGATCGTTCCGCCCAGCAAACCTAACCCATCGGTCAGCATGCCGGTAATGGTTCCTGCATAGTATGCGATCGACAGCGCTTCATTGAATGAACGTTTGGCTGCAGAAGCTGAACGCACGCTTGCTTGAATTGCCATACGCATACCCAATTGGCCGACAATTAAAGAAAAGACCGCACCAAAAACGAAAGCAACGGCACGGCCCAAAGAGATGGCTAAGAGAGTATTATTGGGGAATTCTTCAATAGCCTCAGCGCTTGGCTTTACTACATAAACGGACAAGAAAAGCGCCACAAAGAGAATCCCGACTGCCGGTAAGATGGTCTTCAATTGGCGGGAAAGGTAACTATTCGCTCCCACACGAATTGCATCCCAGACTTCCTGCATTTTCTTAGAACCCTTGTCCTTTTTGAGAACAGTGCCTCTAAGCAACCAGGCATAGATGAGGCTAATGAAAGCCACGACCAGGACTCCGACGATGGCGTATTGCTCAAAGCTTGTTAAGCCATGTCTCGAGCCCATTCCTAAAATATCTATCTGCATACTACCCTCCAAAAGATAAAATGAGAACTATTAGCCGGAATTAAAAAAAATTCACTCAACATTCTACCACTTGTTTGCTCATTTTTATCTTAACTTTCTTATATTTGTAAATTAATGTTAATTCCACATTAGAAAATTTCGAAGTGGTTGACTTTTGTATCTGAATTGTTGTATAGTGTTATTCGCCTTAAAAAAGGATTAATTTCAATATTTTTTTCAATGAGCGGAAAATTATTTCCGCTCATTGATTGCTAAATTGCTATTTTAGGATTTTCTCATATAGGTCTATTGAATTTCTAATCTTTTTTGTGTATGCTCAATCTAGCGAATGATTATTGTGGTTATTTGCTCAATAATAGGAAGGTAGCCCGTTACAAAAATGGAAACTCCAATTATTAATATTGTTGATGATGAAGAAGAAGAATACCCTGCGATTGCCAGGTTAATAGAACTTGGCCGTCAAAAATCCTATGTAACGATTGATGATATTCTCCACTTTTTTCCCGAAGCTGAACAAGATGTTGAACAACTTGAAGAAACCTTTGCCGCATTAATGAGTGCTGGTATTGCTTATGTAGAAGATGAAGCCATTCATGAAGAACCGACAGAGGAAGATCTTACAATCACTGAAGATGAAGAAACCCTCGATTCACGCTCTTCATCAGTGGATGATCTTGAAAACATTGATACGGATGACACCATAGGCCTCTATTTAAAAGAGGTTAGCCGCGTACCCTTATTAACCGCTGAAGAAGAAGTCGAATTAGCTCAAAGAATTGAACGCGGCCGTATGGCACGCGAAGAATTGGCCCGTGGGAATGTCAGTACCCGCCGCCGTATGGAATTAAGAAAATTGATTGAAGACGGTTGGTCTGCTCGTGAACATCTGATCACTGCCAACTCTCGCTTGGTCATTAGTGTTGCGAAAAAATATATGGGGCGTGGGGTTCCATTCCTTGATTTGATTCAAGAAGGAAACATTGGTTTGATTCGCGCCACCAAGAAATTTGATTATCGCCGCGGTCATAAATTCAGTACATATGCTACCTGGTGGATTCGCCAGGCAGTTACAAGGGCTATAGCTGACCAGGGACGTACCATTCGTGTTCCTGTTCATATGGGTGATCAGATCAACAAACTCCTGCGAATTCAACACCAGCTTACCCAGCGTCTCGGCCGTGAACCGACCGTTGATGAATTGGCTGTTTCATTAGATGTGCCGCCAAAAAAAGTAGAGAACATGATTCAGGTTGCGCGTCGTCCTCTTTCTTTGGAAACTCCAACAGACGATGAAGAAGATTCGGTTCTGGGTGACTTTATTGAGGATGATGAAGCTCCCCCGCCGGATGAATCTGCGACCTACAACCTGCTTCGTGAACACCTGGAAGAGGTCTTGAATGGCTTACCTCCTCGCGAAGTTCGCATTCTACAATTACGATATGGCTTACTCGATGGGCAAGCCTATACATTGGAAGAAGTTGGCCGCAAAATGGGTGTTACCCGCGAACGCGTTCGCCAAATTGAAGCGCAGGCATTAAGCCGTTTACGCCACCCCTCTATTCGGCGCAAACTTCGTGATTACTTGGGCGAATAAATGTATATAATACGGCATGAAATTCATGCCGTATTTTTTCGCTTGCATTATCTCAAAAATTGTTGCATACTCATAGCAGGAGTCATTGAATATGCCTAGAATATCTTTACGCGCTTACGAGAAGCAAATTGAAGACCTGATCGATGGGAATCATCTACTTGAAGCTATAGATCAATGTAGATATATTTTGAAAACATTTCCGAAATGTATTTCCACGTATCGCATTCTTGGAAAATCATTTCTTGAAGGGAAACAATACAATGAAACTGCTGATGTCTTTAAGCGAGTATTAGCAGTTTTTCCGGATGATTTTATTGCTCATGTTGGCATGAGTATTGTTAAAGAGAATGAAAAAAATCTTGACGCTGCCATTTGGCATATGGAATTGGCATTTGACAGCCAACCCTCCAATATCGCCATTCAAGAAGAATTGAAACGCCTCTTTGGACTCCGCGACGGCACCCATCCTGCAAAAATTCGTCTTACCCGCGGTGCATTGGTGCGCATGTATGCCAGGGGAGAGCTCTACCCTCAAGCAATTGCAGAAATCAAGTCTGCACTGATTGAAGATCCTAAACGCCTGGATCTAAATGTACTTCTCGCAAAAATGTATTTTCTGCTGGGAGACAACTCAGAGGCACTTGCTTTAAGTAACCAACTGATTCTTGAACTTCCGTATTGTTTTGAATTAAACAAAATTCTGGTTGCCTTACTGCCGGCTTCAAATAAATCTGAAAAGACCCCGATATATTTGGACCGCCTCAAATCGTTGGATCCATATGAATCTTTTGTCGGAGAGATCTACCATTCTGCTGAAGAAGTTCCCGATGGCCAGGTGTTAATTGATCAATTGGCTGAAACCGAACCCTCAGAAGTTTCATCCGCAAATCCTGAATGGGTCAGGGCCATGGAAAGCAAATGGGAAGAACCTTCCAATATAGAAACAATTGACTGGCTTCCAAAATCAGCTTCAGCGAATGAGCCAGTCTCAGCCTCTGGGTCGTTTCAACCGCCATCAGAAGAGCCTTTTACCCAATCACAAAATCAGGCAATCCCTGCTCAAACCCCTGCTAAATCAGAGGACGAAAATAAGCTCCCCGACTGGATGCGCTCGGCAGGTTGGTTGCCCACCAATGATGCTTCACAACCGGCTGAACCCGTCAATAATGCATTTAGTAGTGAAAAACCCAATAATCCGGCAAACCCTGCAGATTCGGGTGATTTACCTGATTGGCTGCGATCTTTAGCAACCCAGGAATCCGAGCCAAGCACCCAGGCCGATTCTTCTTCACTAATTGAGCGGGAGAATCCTTCTGTTTCATCTGATTTTTCTGGTTCACAAGAAGACCTGAAGAATGAAATCGTGCCGGAAGAAACCAAAGCTCAAGATCACGATGCCGGCTTGCCAGATTGGTTAAAGAACTTCGAAGTGGAAAGTTCCGTCGAATCGGCCTCCACAGATGATCTTCCCGATTGGATGAAGTCGATTCAACAAAACGAAGCTAATACTCCAGCGGAGGCAACTTCTGCCAAGCCTGCTTTCAAAGAAATTGATGCTGAACTTTCCCTCTCCAATTTAGAGGAACATGAAAAGACTGCATCTCCAAGTTCGCCCCCCTTGCCTGAGGATTGGAAATCAGCATTGACGAAAGAACCAGAACTTGCAGAAAAAGCCCCGAAGCCTGAGAATCCAGACATTCCAGATTGGGTCCGCTCTGTACTACAACAGCCTGTGGCTCCAATTCCAGTTGAGAAGCAACCGGAGCCTGTTTTACCTGATGAAAAAGACGCGCCAAACATACCTGAACAGTCCACTGAGCCAGAAGTTGAAGAAACAACTAACCCGGTCCTTTCTGAAAAAAGCGGCGATGATTTATTGTCCTGGCTGCGCGATCTAAAACCTGAGGATAATTTATCCACCGGGATAAATAATGACAACGAAGGAACGGATTCCGAAACCCCGACAGATTTCCCGGTTTTTGATGATGATTCCCCTCTGGATCGCTTGCAGCAGGTCACCGATCATGAATCAGGGGAAAAAGCGGATGAAATAGAATCTCCTGAAAAAGAAAACGTTGAGCCGACACCACAGCCGATCGAATTAACTTCAGCGGATGTTAAGCCGGTTCTGTCAAATTCAGTAAAAGCTGAATCAGTTTTGTCGAATTTGCTTGAATCAGATTCAACTGAGCCAAATTTACTTAATTCACAAACAGTAAATGAAACCATTCCTACTGCGAACCAACAGCCAGCCACTGAAAATCCGCAGACAGCCGTTTCTGCTGCGGTCAGCGAAACATCAAACCCAAAGAAATCGCCTTCTTCTGAGAAGGAACCTGCCAGCAGTCCAATTCCTGCTGACTCCAGTGAAAATACGATCACAGACCTCATCACTTTGACGGAAATTCACCCCGATGATTATTTGATCTGGCAGCAGTTGGGGGATGCCTACGCGAAGGAAGATAACTTCTATGAGGCACTTCGCTCTTATAATATAGCCGAAGAGCTGATTCTTAAATCTTAATAATTAAAATGGAGAGTATCGTGGAACAAACTTTGGTATTGATCAAACCCGATGGAGTGCAACGCGGATTAACCGGTGAGATCATCAAAAGACTGGAAAACCGTGGATTAAAACTTGTTGCCGCTAAGTTTTTATTGGTGGATGAAAAATTGGCAAAAAAACATTACGCCGTGCACGAAGGTAAACCTTTTTATGCTGGTCTGATCAAATACATCACTAGTTCTCCTCTCATGGCAATGGTATGGGAAGGCCCGCAAGCTGTGGCAGCCGTGCGCCAAACGATGGGTGCGACCCGCCCTACCGAAGCTGCTCCCGGTTCCATCCGCCACGACTATGCACTTGAAGTCGGACGAAATCTGACTCACGCCTCCGACTCAGTCGAGAACGCCAAAATTGAGATCGCCATTTGGTTCACACCTGCAGAAGTTACTTCCTGGGAACGCGCCACCGACGCCTGGATTCAGGGACAAAATTAATCATTTCGCAAATCAAAAGAACTCCAATTTTCACGATTGGAGTTCTTTTTGAAATAGATGAATAATAAAGTCTATTAACCAAAAAACTCTAATCCTTCTTCTTTTTTATTTGCTGCACAAAGATTACGGCGCAGCAAGTCAATTAATATACACCTTTATAACAACCTCCTATAGTAGAAATTTGCCTCTTGACTATTCATTTTAAATAAATATAATAAGCAAATCTAATTATTAGAGAGGCTAACTATTGTCATCGCCACAGGAAGATTGTGCACGTGATCTTTTAGAAGTCGTTCCATTGGTAACGCGTTCAATTCGCACAGAATTACGCCAGCATCGTACACAAGAACTATCTGTACCTCAATTTCGTACTTTGCTTTTCTTGCGTCACAAACCCGGAACTTCTCTGATCGATATTGCCAACCATCTGGGGCTAACCCCGCCTTCAACCAGCAAAATGGTCGACGGACTCGTTAGCCGTGACTTGCTCACACGCCATATTTGTGAGAATGACCGCCGCCGTATTGCCATAAAATTGACGGAAAAAGGTGACAAATCCCTAGATTTTGCAATCGAAGCCACCATCCAGAGCCTGACAAAGAGGATCAGTACTTTCTCGCCAGAACGAATAGAGACCCTTAGTTGTGCCTTACAAATTCTCAGAGAAGCCTTTCCAGAAACAGAAATATCGATTTGCAACAAGCCGTTACAGAAATCATTTTAAAGAAACAATTCTCAAAAAAAGACTTTGATGTAGTGGACTATTAACAAGTGCTCCGTGTGATCGATGTATAAATTCAAAATCTCTTCAGAAAAATTAAAGGGATAACCTTGTCTGAAGATCATTATTTTTTTACTTGGAGGCAGTTTCAATGAGCAATTCACCCGTGGATGAAATCATTCCACCTGAAGCAAGTCAAACAGGACTTAGATACAAGTTGAGCCATATTCCTTACAAATGGATTGCCTTGTCGAATACGACTCTGGGTGTATTTATGGCGTCTTTGGATGGCAGCATCGTTATGATCTCTCTACCATCTATATTCAATGGTATTGGCATTAATCCCCTTGCACCTGGGGAAACGGATTATTTATTGTGGACAATGATGGGATACATGGTAATCACAGCTACCTTGTTGGTTGCCTTTGGCCGTATCTCGGATATGTTTGGTCGGGTACGTTACTACAACCTGGGTTTTGCCATATTTGCTGTAGGCTCTGTGTTACTTTATTTAGTTCAGGGTACTGGCAATAGTGCTGCTTTACAGATCATCATCTTTCGCTTGATTCAAGCGGTAGGTGGGGCATT
>PMIV01000130.1:0-8082 GCA_003158355.1 Anaerolineaceae bacterium | reverse complement strand
TTGCTCTTTGCCCTTGGCTTGACTGCCATTCTGGTGGGTATGACTTACGGCCTGCAGCCTTACCAGACTTCGGCCATGGGTTGGACCAATCCTTTCGTCATCGCCTGCCTTGCCGGTGGAGCAGCAGCATTGATCGCCTTTGTATTTGTTGAAAAATACGCCGTGGAGCCCATGTTTCGGTTGGAGTTATTCAAAATTCGCATGTTCGCTGCAGGGAATATCGCCGGATTTTTGGCCGCTCTCGGCCGCGGTGGACTGAACTTCATGCTCATCATCTGGCTTCAGGGAATCTGGCTGCCTTTGCATGGATATTCATTTGAACAAACTCCATTGTGGGCCGGCATTTACATGCTGCCACTGACTGTGGGCTTCCTTTTTACCGGTCCTATCTGCGGTCACTTATCTGACCGTTATGGCGCGCGTTTTTTCTCGACCGCAGGAATGCTTGTGGCTGCGGCCGGTTTTATCGGACTGATGACGCTCCCCCCGAACTTCAACTACCCAGTCTTTCTCGTATTTACTTTGCTGATCGGTATGGGCATGGGTATGTTTGCCGCTCCAAATACTACCGCCATCATGAATTCCGTTCCGCCTGAGCACCGCGGTGCCTCTTCCGGCATGCGTGCCACTTTCCAGAATACAGCCAATACCTTGAGTATCACATTCATCTTTACCATTGTTACGATCGGTCTGGCAAATTCACTTCCGACCACCCTGTTCCAGGGCCTGACACAGGTTGGCATTCCTGCCGCTGATGCCCATATGGTAGCGAACCTTCCGCCAACCTCAGCTCTTTTTGCCGCTTTCCTCGGCTACAATCCCCTGGGGACGATTTTGCCGGCGAAAATCATGAATGCTTTACCGGCCGCTGCCAAAGCCCAACTTTTAGGAAAAACATTCTTTCCTGGTTTGCTGGCCGGACCGTTTAAATCCGGTTTGCGCATTGCCTTCTCAATTTCAGCAGTGTTGATGGTCATTGCCGCCCTGGCTTCTTTAATGCGCGGCAAGAAATACACTCACGGCCAAACAGATCTCGATGACTTACCTGAGATCGATGAATCACAAGATTAAACCTTCTTGAATCCAACAGACCCGGGCCTTTGATCACTCAAGCCCGGGTCTGGTTTTTAAGCGGACATTATTACTTTTCGCTAACAGAATAAGAAATTTACAAAATAACAATCTTTTCCATTGCACACGAAAATCTGAGAAAACAGAAAATTATTTTGGCTTATTTACAAAATTACACTCCTGCTGTCCCTGCATACAGATACTTCTGAAAGCCGATGAACATACCTCTGATCTTCTCTACGCTGCCCAGGACTTCGAGCGCGTCCGGAAGCGCCTGATATTTCAGCGTGAGTAACTTGGAAAGTTTATCCTCAGCCAATTCCTCCACACCGGTTTCGATGTACTTGGAGAGAACGAACTCAAGAAATTCTTTTTGACGGTTATCCAGGCTGGCAAATATCTTTGACTGTGCCCGAGCCACTCTTGCCTCACGGGAAATGGGTTGGATGGCAAAGGAGATGTATTCGAGCACATCAAACAGGTCGCTGTTTTCAGCGTCGATCAGCCGCTGCAAGGTTTCCAGGTCGCCCTTGCCGTATCCTGCCTCGGAGAGCTTTTCCAGTAGTGCTTTGCGAGTGAGTGGGTTGGACCAAAGTTCACGGAGTTCTTCTTCGTTCTTGAAGAAAGTAGGCAGCACGCCGAAGAGCTGCTGCAAGAATTCTTCAGCCGATACTGGGTGGCCATCACTGCTCCAAAACGAGGTCGCTACCATATGCTGAATTTCGCGTTCTTTGCCGTCCCGCAGTTTTACTTTGATTTTCGCGGGTCGTTCGGGCTCCATTGGAACTTTGTACTCTTCGTCTTCTTCTTTTTTTTCTCTCGCCCTTTTAGTACCACTTGCTGGTTCAGGTTCGATCGGTTCACCGTCCCAATCCGGATCGGAGAAGTGGGCGTAGGCGTTGACGAAATCATAGATTGTGAAATATTCTTTGCCTTCAAATAAGCGTGTACCCCGACCTATAATTTGCTTGAATTCGATCATGGAGTTGATGGGACGCATGAGCACAATATTGCGGATGTTGCGCGCATCCACACCGGTGGAGAGCTTCTGAGAGGTCGTGAGCACAGTAGGGATGGCCTTCTCGTTATCCTGGAACTCACGCAGGTATTGCTCCCCCAACTCGCCGTCGTTGGCAGTGACACGCACGCAGTAGTTGGGGTCAGTATTTTTCTTTTTCTGATTGATCAAATCCCTCACCGCAGCCGCATGGTCCTGGGTGGCACAGAAGACAATGGCTTTCTCGTTCTGATTGACGTCATCCAGATAGATCTGCACACGCTTGGCCTCACGTTCCTTGATCTCGATGATGCGGTTGAAATCAGCTTCAGTGTAGAGCTTGCCTGCTTCGATCTCGCCCTCGATCACCCGGTCATCCGGGGTGTACATGTAATCATCCAGGGTGGTCTGGATGCGTTTGACCTTGAACGGGGTCAGGTAACCGTCGTTGATGCCTTCTTTGAGCGAATAGACGTAAATCGGCTCACCAAAGTATTTATAAGTATCGGCATTCTCTTCGCGCTTGGGCGTAGCCGTGAGGCCAAGCTGCACTGCCGGCAAGAAATAATCCATGATGGCGCGCCAGTTGCCTTCGTCGTTAGCGCCGCCGCGGTGGCACTCATCAATCACAATGAAGTCGAAATAATCTTGGGGGTAATCGCCGAAATAGGGCTGCCCCTCCGGACCGCTCATGAAGGTCTGGAAAATGGTGAAGAAGATGCTGCCGTTGGTGGGTACCTTCTTGTGTTTTCGGATCTCCTCGGGGCTGATGCGCACTAACGCGTCTTCGGGGAAGGCGTTGAAGGCATTGAAAGCCTGGTCGGCCAGGATGTTACGGTCAGCCAAAAAGAGGATACGCGGGCGGCGTTTGCCATCTCGATGTAGGTTCCAACGGGTCTGGAAGAGCTTCCAGGCGATCTGGAAAGCGATAAAGGTCTTGCCGGTGCCGGTTGCCAGGGTGAGCAAAATGCGCTGCTTGCCTTCGGCAATAGCCTGCATGGCATTGTTGACGGCGATCTCCTGATAGTAGCGCACCTCTTTGGCGGCGCCCGCATATTCAAACGGGAGCGCATCGAAAGCCTCGCGCCAGTGATCTTGTTCAGCGAAGGTGGCAGACCAGAGTTCAGCCGGGGTCGAGAAGGCAGCGATTAACCCCTCTGAGCCGGTTTTCATATTGATCTGATAGATCTCTTTGCCGTTGGTGGCGTAGGCAAAATCGAGGTGCAGCTTTGCGGCGTAACTCTTGGCTTGCGCCACACCCTCGCCTACCTCGCGTTCGTCGCTCTTGGCCTCGATGGCAGCCAGCTTGCGTCCCTTGTAAACCAGAACATAATCCGCGATCAACGGCTTGGCACGCCCGCCGCCGCTCTGGATCTTGCCCGCGGTGATCTGGTACTCGCGCAGCACCTTTGATCCCTCCGCTGCCCCCCAGCCGCTCGCTTTCAGTTTTGGGTCGATCCGTTCTGCCCTGGTCTCTGCTTCGTTCATAGGTTACCCCTCAGTTAATTCACCGTTGAAAGCCTGCTGCAACAACGATTTTTTTAGTTCTTCCAATTCAACTATTTTTTGTTGATAATTAACGTCAAGTTTCTTAATTTTAGTTGAAAAAGCGTCAAACTCGCATGCAAGCTTTTTCTGTTCAAGAAGAGGAGGAATTGGAAGTATGACTTTTTTTACAAGATTGCTACTAATATTTTTAACAATAGCGCCGCTTGCTAAACTCTCAAATTGTTTACGAGTATATGGTGAAAATAATAAGTACCAAAAGAATTCAGTATCAATTGAATTAGGCAATCGCAAAACGAACCAACCATCATGAATATAACCCTTAGTTTTCATTATGAATGGTTTACCAAAAGACATTGAATTCGATAAAATGAAATCACCTTCTTTTACAAATCTTGATTTTTTTGCACCTTCGGGTGTAATTTTTTCTTTTGTAAATAGAATATATTTTTCAACATTTTTTGTATCCCCAATTTTTATCCAATTCACTCCATCGCTATCTTTTGTTAAATATTTCTTAATAGGCCTTGGAGAGCTTCCCCTTTCAACTACACAAACATTTTCCAGTTTTTTTTCCTCCCACCCCTCACCTGGATTTGAGAAGGTATTATTCAGGTAAGTCTCAAACAACTCTCGGACATTCTGTTTATTCTTTTCGGTGTTGGCTTTTGCAGTGTCAATGTCAGCGAACCCCTCATCCAGAATGGAAACAATCCGCTGCTGCTCATTTAGAGAAGGAATGGGTATTAATAAATCATGAATTTGTGCTAAAGAGAGATTTTGTTGAGCAACTCCACCTTTGAACTTTTCAATTTGTTCCAGGACAAAACCAGTTTCCAATGCTTTTAATACATACCTTTTTGAAATGCTTTCATCTGGTTTGAGCCTGATGATTGCTAATGCCTGGTTGATATTTGCAGGAAGAATATTGTTCGTGACAATTGCCGTACGTCCTAGCGCTCCAGCGATAGAAAACAGAATATCTCCTTCTTTTAGCTGCGATCTCTTTAACGCAGAATAGCATTCAGAATTAATATGGTCCATTTTCTCATTAATGAATACACCATTTAAAGATATTGCCTCAACTTTTACAAAGTTTATACCTTTTGGAACAAAATCATATCCAATAGAAGTTGGCGTATTACCTTTTGTAATTAATTCGGATAAATCGCCGATGCTTTTTGTTTTCCACCCCCGTTTCATAACAGCTCCCGAACTTTCTTCAGAATTACCGCGCTTTCCTCATCCAGGCGTTGTATTTCAGTAAGGATCTCCACAGGGGTTCGAACTCTGCTTTCATCCTTCTTGTTCGGATTATTCACCGAAAGGTCAACGGTCTCTGGGTTCACATCCGCCATTGCCACCGACCAGGAGTTGGCTGAACCGGCTTTGGTCTTTTGCATTTCCACAAACTCCGCCAGGTCGGCTTCACTGAGCGGGTTGGTCTTGCCCAGGTTGCGTTCCAGGTTGAGCTGGTAATACCATACGCTTTGCGTGGTTCTGCCCTTCTCAAAGAACAACACCACCGTTTTCACTCCCGCGCCGGTAAAGACCTTACCGGGCAAGTCCAGTATAGTGTGCAGGTTGCAGTTTTCCAGCAGCAGCTTGCGCAGGCTCACGGAGGCATTATCGGTGTTCGAGAGGAAGGTGTTCTTGATGACGATGCCCGCCTTGCCGCCTGCTTTCAGGCTCTTGATGAAGTGCTGCAAGAAGAGAAACGCCGTCTCGCCGGTCTTGATGGGGAAGTTCTGCTGCACTTCGGCACGTTCCTTGCCGCCAAAAGGCGGATTAGTCAGCACCACATCGTAGCGGTCTTTCTCCTGAATATCCATAATGTTTTCGGTCAGCGTGTTGGTATGCAGGATATTGGGTGCCTCGATGCCGTGCAGGATCATGTTCATGATGCCGATGATATATGCCAGCGACTTCTTTTCTTTACCGTAGAAGGTGCGCTTTTGTAGCGTTTCCATATCCGAAGTGGTCAGTTTTTTACTTTCCTGCAAATACCTAAAGCCTTCCACCAGGAAGCCCGCCGAGCCCACTGCACCGTCGTAGATCTTGTCACCAATCTTGGGCGCCACCACTTTGACGATGGTCTTGATGAGCGGTCGCGGGGTGTAATACTCCCCGCCGTTGCGGCCGGCGTTGCCCATGTTCTTGATCTTGTCTTCATACAGCGCCGACATCTCGTGTTTCTCTGTCGCGGTCTGAAAGCGCAGTTCATCCACCAGGTTGATCACCTCGCGCAGGTTGTAGCCGCTCTGGATCCGGTTCTTCAATTCGGTGAAAATTTCGCCGACCTTGTATTCAATCGTATCCGGCCCGACAGCGTTCGTTTTAAATTTCTTCAGGTAAGGAAACAGGTGGATGTTAACAAAATCTTCCAGATCGTCGCCGGTCAAAGCGGTATTCAGGTCGATCTTTCCGCTGCCATTGCGCGGCGCCGCCCAGGCTTCCCAGCGGTATTCGGGGGCGATGATGGGAGCATAAGTTCTCCCCTCCAGTTCAGCGGCGATCTGGCGGGTCTTTTCTAGATCATCCAGATATTTCAAGAAAAGGATCCACGAGGTTTGTTCTACATAGTCCAGTTCGCTGCTGCAGCCGGCGTCTTTCCACAGCTTGTCGTCGATGTTCTTGAAGGTTTGTTCAAACAAAGGAGTACTCCTGATGGTTTAGAAAATTGTTTTATTTATTCCAATATGGATATTAACATGAGTCTAGCATTAAACATTGAAGTAATGAGCTGATTTTAACTATCCTTAGCCATTGTATTATCACACGGAATGGATTTCCACAATTCGAAAATTATTGGCAAATTCCTGCTTTTATGTGTATAATACTTTTCACGTGAAAAGCTTGTGTATCAATTTGGGCAGATAGCTCAGTTGGTTAGAGCGCTTCTCTTACACAGAAGAGGTCGCAGGTTCGAGTCCTGTTCCGCCCACTGGTCTCCTGTAGTTACCCGCTCTTTTCAGAGAATTCTGAAAATTGCGGGTGTTTCTTTTATCAGTCTGTTGCTCTCAAGTAGTTGCCAGCGCTCAAAATCGCAAATGTTTCTCTAATACAACCCTGTTATAATTGGAAAGCTCGGGGATGACAGGCTTCGACGGGCGAGGCTGATCCCGGATTGCATGCCGAGAGGTACCGACCTCGTAAACTCAGTACAAACCTTAAGTGCCAATCGCACAAACAGTTATGCAGCTCTTCCTCTCGCCGCCTAGCGTCGAAGGAAACTGCATCTGACGCCTCGGCGTCACGTCTTCCTGCCCCGCCCTCTTACCGGTGGCAGAGCGGGCGTTACAATGTAAGAGTGCCACATTTTTCGCCGCGCGAAATGTGAAAGAAGGCTTTCGGGCCTGAGCGGATAATCTGTGATTGGTTCTGCGCCCCTTACGATCATGGATGAACCTAAGTGGCTCTATGCATGTAGATATCCGAGGGTTGAGTCGTTCGGACGCGGGTTCAATTCCCGCCATCTCCACTGGCTACAAAAAAATCACACCTTTTGACGGGTGTGATTTTTGTTTAAATCGCGCAGACCAGACCCTTTAAGTACATGCCTTCAGGGAAGTTCAAGGCAATGGGGTGATCCGGCCCCTGTGAAAGCTGTGCCAGTATCCGCGCATTCACCCCGGCGTCCTGTGCCGCCCCGGTCACGATCTTCTGGAACAATTCGCGCGAGACTCCGCCTGAACAAGAAAAAGTGAACAGTACCCCACCCGGGTTGAGCAGTTTGAACGCCAGCAGGTTGATATCTTTATACCCGCGTGCAGCGCGTTCTGCCTGTGCAATGGTGGGTGCAAATTTAGGAGGATCGAGAATGATCACATCAAAACTCTTGCGGCTGTCGCGGAATTTGCGCAAGGCGGTGAAAACATCGGCTTCCATCACTTCCGATTCACGGTCGCCGAAACCATTCAAGGCCAGGTTTCTCAATACCTGCTCCAGCGCCGGTGCTGAGGAATCCATAGAAAGTACCGAACTGGCTCCGCCGGCAAAAGCATAAGCTGAAAAGGCTCCTGTATAACAAAAACAGTTTAAGACAGACCGATCCTGAACGAAATGGCGCAATAACTCACGGTTGTCGCGCTGGTCGAGAAAAAATCCGGTCTTCTGACCATTTTCAAGATCAACCTCAAATTTCAGTCCATTCTCTTCGATATATTGAGGGGATTGCAGCGGCTCTCCGGCAATCAACCCTTTGACAGGCTGCAGACCTTCCAATTCGCGCACATCCACATCAGAGCGCTCGTAGAGCGTTTTGCACCCGCAAACCTCGCTCAGGATTTCCATGATCTCCTGCCGATGCGCTTCAATACCAGCAGTGGTCACCTGGATTACCAGAATGTCGTTATACCGGTCAGCGATCAATCCCGGCAGACCATCAGACTCCCCGTGAATAACGCGGTAAGCGCTGGTTCGGGCGTTGATCTGAGCTGTCTCACGCAGTTGAAAAGAACTGCGAATTCGGGTTTCAAAGAATTTGCGGTCGATCTCCTCTTGCGGGT
>PMIV01000230.1 GCA_003158355.1 Anaerolineaceae bacterium | reverse complement strand
GCGTTCAAACACCAGTGCATGCCATAAGTAAAATAAACATAAGCGTGCCCGGCGGGGCCGTACATCACGGCCGTACGCGGTGTGCGCCCGCTTTTGGCATGGCAGGCCAGGTCTTCCTCGCCGCGGTAAGCCTCGGTCTCAACGATGAGGCCGGAGATCAACTGCCCCTGCCATCGGCGTACCAGGCGTTTGCCCAGCAGCAGACGCGCCGCATCGATCACTTCCTGCTCATAAAAGGCACGGGGAAGTACACTCATTGCGTTTATTATACCTAATTCGTTGCCCGGGATTTTTCTTTAAAGCGGTGGAATTAACTTTCTTTTTCCCCGCCGTTAGCCAGATCATATTCGAGCGTGCGTTTCAACCCATCCGCCAGCGGGGTCATGGGCTCGTAACCCAGCTTTTCGTGCGCTAACGTGATATCCGCGCACAGACGGCTGAGGCCGCCTTCGCTGCGCGGGTTAGTCACCACTTCGGGGTTGCCGCCTGTGACTTCGAGCACTTCGTGCACCAGTTCGCTGATGCTGGTCTCGGCGCCGCTGCCGATATTGAGGATGCTCTGGTTCACATCGGGGGCAGTGGCCGCGGCCACCATGGCGTCGATCACATCATCCAGAAAAACAAAATCGCGCGTCTGGTTGCCATCACCGTAAACCACCAGGGTACCGTTTTGCCGGGCCTGATTTAAGAATCCGGGGATGACGGGGGTATGCACCGGCGGTACGTGCTGGCCGGGACCGTAGGCATTGAAGATGCGCAAACAGACCGCCTCAATGCCCCATAAGGCGCCGATCGTTTTGATGTAATATTCCGCAGCCAGTTTTGAGACCGCATAAGGGGAACGCGGATTGGGAACTGCCTTTTCGTTGACCGGCTGCACCGGCTGGTTGCCGTAAACCGTGCCGGAGGAAGCAAATACCACCCGATGCACGCCCATGTCGCGCATGGCCTCCATGAGCGTGACCGTACCGCCTACATTGACCTGATTGTATTCCCGCGGATAAAGCACAGATTCAGAAACTGAGACGCGCGCTGCCATATGGTACACGCAGTCTACTTCCTGCAGCAGCGTCCATAATTTGGGGCGGTCGTTCACATCACCAAGCACAAACTTNNAACGCTGAACCTAAAAACCCTGCCGCACCCGTGATTAGAAATCTCATGATCGTTTACTCATATGGAAGTGATTTGCATTATAGCACAGCGGTTTAGGCACGGATTCTTAAATTCTTGTTAAGAATTGTGGAGGTTTTATTAAAAATTTTATCTGATCAATTTTGCTTTTTCTGCAACAAGGACTGTTTTTCTGTCTCAGAGAGGAAAGCAATTGTCAGAGCATTTTCCTGTGCCTGGCGGATCATGACATCGCTCAACCCGGCCTTGGGGGCGGCCAAGATGTATTCATAAGGCAAGTCAATAGCACTGATGCCGGGATCGTCTGTGTTGAGCGTAGCCAGCAGCCCTTTTTCCATGAACTGACGCATGGGGTGGCTGGGGTAATCGGGCACGGTGGTGGTCTGCACGTTGCTGGTCAGGTTGCATTCAATGCCGATATGATGCGCCAACAAGTAATCCATCAGCGCCGGGTCTTCAGTGGCACGCACGGCGTGGCCGATGCGCTCCGCACCCAGGCCGTTTAACGCCTGCCAGATGCTTTCAGCTCCGGCAGCTTCACCGGCATGCACGGTAATGTGCCAGCCCAGGTCGCGCGCCTTCTTGAAATGTTCCACAAATAACTCACCGGGAAAGTTGGCTTCATCCCCGGCCAGGTCCAGGCCCACAAAGGCGTTCTTCAGGCTCATCAGGGCAGCCAGTTCCTGCCAGGCGATCTCCGGGCCGTAGTGGCGCGAGAGGATGCCGATCTGGTTGGCGCGCACGCCAAACGCTTGTTCACCCGCCTTCACACCGTCCGTCACCGCTTCCACCACCCCGGCAGCCGATAACCCATGTGCCTCGGCCATGAACCAGGGACTGTAACGCAGCTCGATATAATCCACCCCGGTAATATAGGCATCTTCAATATTCTCATAGGCAATGCGGCGGCAGGCGTCATAATCCACCAGCACTTCGGTCATCCACTCAAATTTTTGGATAAATGCCATCACTCCCGGCTGCGGGGTGGAGACTTGCACGTAAGGGCGCAGTCCTTCCAAAGTGGCTGCGGGCAAGGGTAAGTTGTGCTGCAGCCCCAGGTCGAGAATTGTCTCGAGACGCACGCTGCCGTCGAGATGATGGTGCAGATCTGCCAATGGAAGGGAAAGATCGATCATGAAGACCTTATTATTTTTTCAAAGATGTTAAATTCAGATGCTGGGTCAAACAAAACGCCGCCACATCATCCATGATGGCCTGCGGAGGAAAGGTCAAATAAATCACTCCGGGCTGCATCTCGTCCACGATTTCCCAACCGCCCCAGGTGATATCTTCCCCTCTGGGTAGCAAACTGAGAACTTTCTTTAAATCCGCTTCGCCGCGCACCGAGATCTTAATTAAACCATCGCTGCCTACGGTATTCGCCGGGGCAATAATTTCATCAAAAGACTTGGTGCGGTTGGTACCGGTAATGAGCGTGTAGTTCCACTCTTCACCAGTTTGCCAAGAATAGAGTTCATAACCCTTCACTGATGCCGGTAATTTGGATGGTAAAGCACTGACGTCCAGCGTACCGATTGGCATCACGGTCGCAGCGGCAGTGACGGTTGCAGTTGCCGCAGCCGTTGGCACAGGTGTGGATGCGGCTGCCAGGGTAGCCGGCAGGGTGGCATCAACAGTGCTGCCCTCTTCTTGATTGATGGGGGACCAGTTCGTTCGAGTGGCAGTACGATCACAGGCGGTTAATAACAGAACCGACAGTAATACCAGACAATAGATTCGCTTCATAATTTGCCTGAATCAGAGATCAACACGAGCTTTGCACTTTCTCGATCTCAACATCGTAAGAAAGGAGATCGATCTCTGGGCGCAGCTTCCAGCCGGAACTTTTCCAGAACGCTTTGCCGTTCTCATTATTATGATAAACAAAGATGTGGCATTTTTGGATCCCGGCAGTCTTGAGCGCATTCAGAGAAGCCTGGGCCAGCAGTTTGCCCAATCCCTGCCGGCGGGAATTTGGGTCGACTGCCAGGTGATACAGGTAGCCTCTGCCTCCGTCATGACCGCAAAGGGAGGTGCCAGCCAACTTTCCATCCACGATCGCCACAAAGCTTAAGCCGGGGTTGTGTTCCAGAAAGCGTTTAATGGCGCAAGGTTGGTCTGCGTCGCTCAAGCCGATTCCTTCGCAGCGATTCCACAGATCTAATGCGGCCTCATAATCTGCCACAAAAAATTCGCGTAATTCCACAGACATTTATTCCTCTTCGTTATGTTCCAGAACAGTTTCATTTTTACGGGGAGGGAAAAGACGGCCGCGGCGTTTCTCTGCCGGCCCGTAAGTCTGCCAGTGTACCCGGCTTTCGTCATATTGTGTACGCGGTTCTTTCACTTCAGCCGGATACCCCAGCCCGATGATATTAAGCGGTGTAACTTCTTCGGGAAGGTTTAAAATTGCCTTTACCTGCCGTACGAAAACCGTCACCGGATAAACTCCGATCCAGACGGATCCCAACCCTAAAGAGGTGGCTGCCAGGAGGATATTCTCGGTGGCTGCCGAACAATCTTGCACCCAGAAACGGTCACCAGATTTATTCTTCTGCGCGCGCGGGCTGCCGCAGACACAAATGATAGCAGTATAGTTTTGCTTGGCAAACATCAGCGCTTGCCTGAATTTTTTCAATAACTCAGGGTCTGTCACCACTACGAACTCCCAGGGTTGGGCATTCATAGCAGATGGGCCTGCCATCCCGGCTTTGAGTAATTCATCAAGTATTTCCTGGCTCAAAGGCTTTTCGGTAAATTTACGAATGGAGCGTCGTTTATAGATCAGATCAATCATTTCATTCATTTTTTGTACCTTTCACTGAGGAAAATAATTCCTCGAATCGTTATCTGCTTCCTATTATTATAAGAGCGAATGAGGCTTCAACAAACATAGTTATCAAAATGAATGTCCAAATATATTCAAGATTTTGAGAGTTTAAAACAGTGGTATATTCACAACATACCGTCTCGAAAAAAATTTATGAGATCTCAAAAAATATCCGACACTTTTATCGCTTTAAATTATCCCAATTACCGATTGTGGTTCATCGGTCAGATTGTCTCGTTGGTGGGAACCTGGATGCAGGCCACTGCCCAGGGATATTTGATCTATCAGATCACCAAATCGGATGCTTTTCTGGGGTATGTCAGTTTTGCCAACGGCTTACCCATCCTGTTGTTCACGCTGTACGGCGGTGTGATCGCAGACCGCATTCCTCGCCGCAGATTGATCGTCATTACTCAAACTTCCATGATGGTGCTGGCCTTCATTTTGGCAGCGTTGACTTTCTCCAATTTAGTTCAGCCCTGGCACATCATTGTGCTGGCCTTTCTACTGGGCACCGCTAACGCCTTTGAAACCCCGGCCCGTCAATCCTTCGTCTCAGAAATGGTCGATCGTAAAGACATGACCAATGCCATCGCCTTGAACAGTACCATGTTCAACATTGGCACAGTAGTTGGCCCGGCCGTGGCAGGTCTGGTCTATGCCTGGCTGGGACCGGGTTGGTGCTTTACCATCAATGGTATCTCCTTCATTGCAGTCATCTTCGCGCTTCTGTTAATGAAACTTTCTGGCATACTGAGTCCCCGTTCTGGAAATTCAGCTTTTAAAGAGCTCAAAGAAGGCGTCATTTACGCAGTTCAAGATAAAACCATCCGCGCGCTGCTCGTCAACCTGGGGGTAGTCGGTATTTTTGGTTTTGGCCTGCTGACGCTGCTGCCGGCCTGGTCAGTGGATGTGCTTAAAGGCGATGTGACCACGAACGGGCTGCTGCTCTCTGCCCGCGGCATCGGCTCCCTGATAGGCGCTTTAATGATCGCATATATCGGTTCGCGCGGTACACGCGGCAAGATCTGGGCGATCGGCTACTTTTTTACCCCCATCTTTTTTATAATCTTTGCTTTCGTACGCTGGGTGCCGCTTTCGCTGGCCGTGATGGTCTGTATCGGCTGGGCGGTAATGGCCATGATCAACACCACCAATGCACTCATCCAAAATTACGTGCCTGACCAACTGCGCGGTCGTGTCATGGGTGTCTACTCTCTGGTTTTCATGGGAGGGTCCCCCGTGGGCTCTCTGATCGCCGGTACTGTCGCCAGTAAAATTGGCGAACCGGTCACGGTGATCTTGTTCAGCAGCCTCATGATGGTCATTTTCATCATTACTTTTTTCTTCCGTCCCTTCATGCGCACTTTAAATTAGTCACCCTCCCAATATAAACATTAATACATCTATAATATTTTGTAGGTAATATAGATATTAAAGGTTTTATTCGTGGTAATAACAGGTGATATTATGAAGCCGGATGATCTGCATAAAGAAATTACCCCCGAAAAACTCTATTTCTCCCGCCGAAAATTTCTCGCTCTGGTAGGCACTGTTGGCCTGAGCGCTGCCCTGGTTGCCTGCGGAATCACTACTACCCCGGATACCGGTACAGCTTCCACCGGCTCACTGGTTACGGACACACCGGTGCCTGATATTTTAACTCCGCTGGATACCATCACGCACTATAACAATTTTTATGAATTTTCAACCGATAAAGGGAGCGTCGCTGACCTGGCCGTGAACTACAAAACTGAACCCTGGACGTTGGAAATTGCCGGGCTGGTGGAACATCCGGGAAAGATCAGTGTGTCCGACTTAATGAAAACCTACCCCGCCGAAGAACGCATCTACCGTCTCCGCTGCGTGGAGGGCTGGTCGATGGTCATTCCGTGGAACGGCTTTGCACTGCACAAATTGTTGTCTGATGTAGGGGTAAAAGACAGCGCCAAATATGTCAAATTCACCGGTCCTGATGATCCGGCGAACTTGCCCGGCCAGAATAGCGCTTTCTACACCTGGCCTTACACCGAAGGGCTGCGTTTGGATGAGGCCAACCATGATCTGACTATTCTGGCTACCGGTCTATACGGCAAAATTCTGCCCCCGCAAGATGGTGCTCCGATTCGCCTGGTGGTTCCCTGGAAATATGGCTTTAAGAGTATCAAATCCATCGTCAAGATCGAACTGGTGGCAGACCAACCGCCTACCTTCTGGAATCTCCTGGCACCGGATGAATATGGTTTTTATTCCAACGTGAACCCGAACGTTCCTCATCCGCGTTGGTCACAGGCTACCGAAAGGCGCATCGGGGAATTAAAACGGCGTCAAACCTATATATTCAACGGCTATGGTGAACAGGTAGCTTACCTCTATGACGGCATGGATCTGGTGAAAAACTATTGAACCGTGTCAAAACGAAACTCTTTCCTCAATGGCTGATCCATCTGGCTGCACTGACCCCGCTGTTGTGGCTAGCCGGAGTGTTCCTCATTGACGGATGGGGGATCAATCCCATTCAGTACCTGGAAAAACGCAGCGGTGATTACGCGCTGGTACTGCTGCTGGCTTCGCTGGCCTGCACTCCCCTGCGCTTCATCACCAATTCTGCGCGTTTCACCCAGTTCAGGAAGCCGTTGGGACTGTATGCTTTTGCATATGCAGCCTTGCACCTGCTGCTCTTTGTGGGTCTCGATTATGGTTTTACCTGGGATGAGATCATCCCGCTCGTGCTGAATAAAACCTATCTTTGGTTTGGTCTGGCTGCATTTGTGCTCTTGCTGCTGCTGGCCGTTACCTCAACGCAGGGCTGGCAAAGAAGGCTGAAAAAGAACTGGCAGCGACTGCACACGTTGGTTTATCTGACGGGCGGACTGGTTGTGCTGCATTTTGCTTTAAGTATAAAAGGAAACATTTTCAAATTGAGCGGTGAAGTCTTCTGGCCGTTGATTTCAATGATCGTGCTTTCCATTCTGCTGCTCATTCGCCTCAAACCCATCCGGTCAGCATTAAGACGGCTGCATAGGTGACCCACCACTGATCTATTTGTTAATGTTTCTATTGTATTCCCAGAGAGACATCCCTATAATATCGGTGAAAAGACGGTATGATTAACTGTCTCTTTGGAGGAACAATGAAATCACCTATACGGATATTTTCTGATCTTTTTTTGATCAGCTTATTATTAAGTGGATGCAGCCTTGCTGGCGGGAATTCCGCCGGCAGCGAAACAATAGCTCAAACCATGATCGCCAGTACCGTGGCAGCACTGCAAACCCAACTCGCAAACAGTACAAACCCGACGGCAACAGCAGTTGCTGCTACTGCCACCCAGAAAATTATTCCTACTGCCACTGGCGGCACTTTACCGCAGCCTACAGCAGCGGCCTATACTGCCCCAACCGTCACCTCTCAACCCAACTACCTCATCACCGGGGTGGAAGATATTACCGCTCCGGATAATTCTGTCTACATTCCAGGTGAAGCTTTTACCAAGACCTGGCGTTTGACCAATGGCGGTGCAGCTACCTGGACTTCTGATTTTAAATTGGTATTTGTGAGCGGTGACGCCATGGGAGCCACCTCTGTAGCTCTTGGAAGATCAGTTGCTCCCAATCAAACCATTGATATCTCGGTCGCATTGGTTGCGCCTAGCACTGACGGTGCCTATACAGGTAATTTCATGCTGCAAACCAATAGCGGTAAAAGCTTCGGTTTTGGATCCTCTGCTGCCAGTCCATTTTGGGTGAAAATTACTGTGCAGCATTTCTTTCAGGCGACTGCCGCTTCAGTGACCGCCTCTCCTACTTCTTATTCAGGTGTCTGTCCCGGCAGCGTTACTTTATCTGCTACAATTACATCATCATCGGCAGGTACCGTCACCTATTATTTTGTTACTTCTACAGGAAATTCAAGTACCTATAGCATGACCTTCAGTGCCGCCGGTTCACTCACCTCCACGGCCATCACCTGGCCGATTGTTGGACCGAATGCCTTGACCGTTCATGTCTACATCGAAACCCCCAACCATCAAGATTTTTCTGAGGGCACTGTTCCGGTTACTTGTACTCCCTAATAACAGGGAGCACTGGTANNAAATTTGTACACCCTTTAGGTCAGGGTGATGGCTTCCTCATAACAGGCAGAATTTGCTGCTCCCCGGAACTCTCCTGCTTTCAACACCGGGTATATGGAAAGAATGGAGTTTATTTATGAAATTAATGAAGCGTATCATCCTGTTGCTGGCCGTATCCAGTTTGCTGTTTGCTGGTTGTGTCTCAGGTACCAATCAACCCACGACCGAAGAAATGCAGACTAGAATAGCCAATACTGTCGTAGCCTTGCAAACACAAGTTGCTTCCCAACCTACATCCACCCCGCTTCCTACCGTTGGTTTGCCTACCTTCACCTCTGTTCCCACTCTGCTGCCAACAGCTACACATATTCCACCAACAGCCACAACTACTCCCGTCTTTTCTATTTCAAAGGTGGAGGATCTCAGCGGGACGACCGGCACGACATTAAAAGGCGGCCAAACCTTTGTACAAACCTGGCGTTTAACTAATGGTGGAACTGAAGCCTGGAGCAAAGATTACAAGATCATCTTTGTGAGCGGTGATAACATGGGCATCACTTCTATCACGATCGGCAAGGTTGTTTACCCCGGCAGCACTTATGAAGTATCAGTCACCTTTACCGCTCCGGTAAAAACCGGTTCAAGTACGGCCAATTTTATGATGGAAACTCCCAATGGATACAAATTCGGCCTCGGTTTAATTGACCGTCCCTGGTCTATCAAAATCAATATAGAGAACCTCTTTGAGGTGACCGCTGCATCAGTCACAGCTTCCGCCAACCCCTACTCAGGTACTTGCCCCGCAACCATTACTCTGACCCCGACGATCACTGTAAACGGCAGCGGCACAGTCACCTACTATATGCGAATTGGCTCGGGTATCTCCGACCCAACTGCTCTGGTATTCACTGCTTCAGGCAGCGCAAATGGCAATTCAGTGAATTGGCCGATCGACGCAAGCATGACCAGCCTGTCTGTGAATGTGTATATCGATAACCCGAACCATCAAGACTTTGGTACATTGACCATCCCGATCACCTGTACCCCCTAGTAACTGGGGGCAGACCCCCTAAAGATCAGGGTGCAAGCCCCATAAAAATTGGGATAAGCACCGGGAATCTTGTTCTTGCACATGCAAACGTCACCCTCTTAAAGTGCATTACTGAATTTTTTCAAA
>PMIV01000226.1 GCA_003158355.1 Anaerolineaceae bacterium | reverse complement strand
TATTACCGCCAATTATTTATTAACTCCAACCAATCCATTTTTTACGTTCCTCCCGCGCAAGCCGCGCTTAACTCGCTTTTTTATGCTGCGGTTACCGTTATTCTCTCCATCCTGCTTGGACTTCTGGCAACCTATGCCATCACCCGCAGTCCGCACCGTGCACATTGGCTTAATACTCTAATCACCCTGCCACTGGGGGCTTCTGCCGTAACCCTTGGGTTGGGTTTTTTGGTCACTTTCAATACACCCCCCTTCGACCCGCAGAGCTTTCCGCTACTCATCCCCATTGCACACACCCTGGTGGCAATGCCCTTCGTAGTTCGCACCGTGCAACCGGTGCTGGCATCCATTCCGGATTCACTCCGAAATGCCGCCTCAGTATTGGGGGCTTCGCGCTGGCAGGTCTGGCGTGAGGTGGAATTGCCCATCATCGGCCGTGCTGTGCTGGTAGGAGCTATCTTTTCCTTCACTATCTCACTTGGCGAATTTGGCGCTACCTCTTTTTTGGCCCGACCTGACCGACCTACCTTACCCATAGCCATTGCCCGTTACCTTTCTATGCCAGGTGACCTGAATTATGGACAAGCCCTGGCCATGTCCACCCTGTTGATGCTCGTGTGCGCCCTGTCCATCTTCCTTCTGGAACACATTCACCTGCCCGGAATCAGTGAGATATAAAATGAGTGAAAATCACCGACTTTCTTTGCACGAGATCACAAAAAACTACGAAGGGAAACCCCTCCTCAACGGCATTTCGTTCGAGGTCAATTCCGGAGAGGTGTTGTGCCTACTGGGGCGCTCTGGTAGCGGTAAAAGTACCTTATTGCGCATTATTGCTGGAATCGAGAATGCCGACAGTGGCAGCGTGTTGTGGGATGACGAAGATCTCAGCGGCACCCCAACTCACTTGCGTCATTTTGGCCTGATGTTCCAGGATTATGCGCTCTTCCCGCACCGCAACGTAGCTGAGAATGTGGCTTTTGGTCTGCGCATGCAAAAGATCGACTCTGCTGAGATTGATCGTCGCGTTTTGGCCGCTTTGGAACAGGTGAATATGGTCAAGTTCGGGGATCGACGCGTGACCGATCTTTCCGGCGGCGAGCAGCAGCGCGTAGCTCTGGCGCGTGCCCTCGCCCCCGCGCCGCGCCTACTCATGTTGGATGAACCACTGGCAGCATTGGATAGAGCTCTTCGCGAACAACTGCAGCAGGAACTGCGTGAAGTATTGCAGCGCACAGGTATCCCTGCCATTTACGTCACTCACGACCAGGAAGAAGCACTGGCGCTGGGGGACCGCATGGCACTTCTCAATGAGGGTCAAATCGTACAGATCGGTTCACCAGACGTTTTCTACCGCTGGCCGAAAAACCTTTGGGTCGCACAATTCTTAGCAATGGAAAATGTTTTCAGCGGGCAAGTCGTGAAAACCGTGCCATTACAGGTACAAACAGCAATTGGACTATTACACGCCAGCACCGCGTCCGGATCAAATCTCACATCTGGAGATCAGGTCACTTTGGTCATCACTCCAGCGGCAGATTTCACATTGCTTAATGGTGAGCAGATTAACCTAGTTAAGGGTGTATGCCGGGATTGTTTGTTTATGGGCGAATATTACCAAATAACGTTAAGTCTGCAAGGCGGTCAAAACTTCGTTTTTCGCTCAAACCATGCTGTAAATAAAGGTGTAGAGATACCCTTTTGCCTACCGGTTGAAAATGTAATTTGTTTGAAATAGAATTTAAATCAAGGAAACCAATTAACATCCTTTAGTTTCAGCAGTTCTGCCAAGTTATCCATTTGCGGAAAAGAAACGTAGTTTGCGTGAATCCCCGCCCAATGGATAAAAATCCACTCCTTGAGTTGGTCAAAATCAGTTTTAACTATTTTTTTGAAATTTTTGCAGAGAATTATTTTTAGTTAATTTTTGCTTGGCAAGAACACGCCTATTTTGCTTGCGTACTTTCTCTTACAATCAACTCGGGTTTGAGAATGATCGTATCCGGTAAAGCATCCTTGCTTGATTTATCCGGCTCGTTTATCATCTCAATCACCTTTTTTACTGACATAATCCCCAAAACCCGTAAATCCTGCCGAATAGTAGTCAGAGATGGACTATAGTAAGGGGTTTCCGCCAGATTATCAAAGCCCATCACCTTGAGCTGTTCAGGGACTTTTATCCCACGTTCATTTGCAACATGCAGCACCGATAAGGCCATCTGGTCATTTCCGGCAAAAATCCCATCCACCTCCGGATAATTTTCAAGAAGTGTTAGAAATGCCTTTTCACCGCTTGAAGCTGACCAGTTACCAGCAACAATTTGGCGTGAGGTAACCGGTAAGCCAACTTTTTCGAGACCTGCTTTCCAACCCTTAAGACGTTCTTCTGTTTCCCACCAATCAGCTTCGCCCGAAATGTGAGCAATGTTTCTGCACCCCTGCTCATATAAATGCAGTGCGGCTAAAAAACCACCCAGATGATTATCCACTGATATTGTTGAGATCCCTGGATATGGACTGCCTTTTAAAAATACCATGCGTGGTCCAGACATAGGATATTGCAATCGAACATTACGCCAGTTGTCACCAATTTCTGGTGCTGCATAAATGATGGCTTCGACCTGATGAGACAATAGCGAACGAATAACTGGCTGCACATCAATGGCATTAAAGTTCGGTAATTCTTCTAACATAAGTGAATAACCTTCTTTATTTGCCTCTTCAGTAATTCCATTAAGTACTTTAGCAATTCCTTCGTATTTTAAACCGGCAATGATTACGCCTAGAGTGAAACTTCGCTGCTGAATTAAACTCCGTGCAAGAGCACTGGGTTGGTACCCGGTCTCTTTAATTATTTTCAAGATACGCTCACGTGTTGCCGGTGAAACATCAGGTTTTTGGTTAATTACGCGTGAAATTGTTTGAGTAGAAACTCCACATAAACGGGCAACATCTTTGATGGTTGGTGTATTGTTCATATTTTTCTTATTTAAGACATAAATTTATGTTGACTCGTTAAACCAATATTTAAAAAACATGGTCTGCGTAAAGAATTATAGCTTGACATAATAGTCATGTCAACGATAACGGTATCGATAACATAATTGGCCAATAGGTAAATATCTTTTTGATGATTTTACCGCTTAATCGATTCTTTTAGATGATAAATAATTTTGAATTCCGAATCAGTGTTAACTTCGGGAAAGAATCCAGACAGGTTGATGACACCATCGTTAACAATACGGTAACTGCAATTTACAAACCAAAGAAATTATATCAATCTGAAATTATTTATTGAAACAGCGAACATAGCTCCTTATGATCGCCCAAAGAAATAACCACATTTAAAAAACGCTTTTGTCTCAGACATTTACCCAATTAAACAAAAACACCTTCTAGGAAATTTTCCCGGAAGGTGTTTCGCTTATTATTTGAAACTGTATCTATTATCAGTCAACTATGATTTGTTTTTCTGAGAAACATCAAATAGCACAGCCACCAGAAGGACCATGCCTTTGACAACCTTTTGCCAATCGATTCCCAGACCCATGATGGACATGCCATTGTTCAAAACTCCAATGATGAAAGCACCCACCACAGCACCGATTACTTTTCCGATACCACCTGATGGTGAAGCGCCGCCGATGTAACAAGCAGCAATTACATCCAATTCCATGCCATCACCGGCGTTTGGTGTGGCGCTGTTCAACCGGGCAGCAACGATTAATCCGCCTAATGCAGCCAGAACACCCATATTAACGAAGGTGCCAAACAATAACAACGGCGTATTCACACCGGATAACCGGGCAGCCTTTTCATTGCCACCCATTGCGTAGATACGTCGGCCGATAACTGTTTGGCTGGTGATAAACGAATAAAAGGTGATTAGAGCAAAAAGCAGGACCAAAACGTTTGGTAAACCTTTATAGGAAGCCAGCAAATAGCACAATGCCATAATTCCTATTGTAACGATTACATTTTTTAAGATAAAAATAGAGGTAGGGGTTACTTCAAAACCATATTTTCTTTGATTCTTTCTGGCTTGTAAATCCATTAAGACCAAAACAATTGCGAGAATAATACCGATCACAATTGTAGTGAAATGAATCCCTGGTATTTTAAAAACATCAGGAATAAACCCAGTGCTAATCTTTTGAAACCCAGTTGGAAAAGGCCCAATGGACTCTCCGTCAAGGATGACGAGGGTTAGACCTCTAAAGATCAACATACCTGCTAGTGTGACGATAAAAGCTGGTATTTTGACAAAGGCCACCCAATACCCTTGCCAGATACCAATGACAGCGCCTAATACCAGGCAAATACCAACAGTCAGCACCCAGTCCACGTGCATTTTAACCATCAAGACTGCTGCAACTGCACCGATCACTGCCACTACTGAACCAACAGACAGATCAATCCAGCTAGTAAGGATGATCAATAACATTCCCAGTGCCATTGTGATGACATAGCTATTTTGTAGAACAAGATTGGTAATATTTACAGGTTTGAACAAAATACCTTTAGTAATGATCTGGAAAAATACCATGATCACGACAAGCGCAATCAGCAAGGCATAATCACGAATTTGATCTTTAAAGAATGTCCTTAAGGCTTTCATTTCTCCATCACCTCTTGTGTCATGATATGTTTCATTACGATTTCCGGGGTCGCTTCACTGGCTGGCATTTCACCAACAATTTTGCCATCGCGCATAATATAAATCCGATCACAAACGCCTAAAATCTCTGTCAATTCTGAAGAGATCAAAATAATCGATTTACCTTCACTGGCCAAACGGTTAATGATCGTGTAAATCTCATATTTAGCACCAACGTCAATACCGCGTGTCGGTTCGTCAAGGATCAAAACATCAGGGTTGGCAAATAACCATTTACTTAATACTACCTTTTGTTGATTGCCGCCCGAAAGATTGATCGCCAATTGCTGCAAACTTGAACATTTGATATTAAGTTTTTCGCGGTATCCACTGGTGACCGACATCTCTTTTGGTTGATTAATGACCATACCATCCGAAATTGCTTCCAAATTTGCCAAAGTGATGTTGTCTTTAAGATCTTGAATCAACACCAACCCATAAGCCTTACGATCTTCGGTTGCGTAGGCAACCCCATTTTTAATGGCCTTGTCTACTGTACTTACATCAATTTCTTTTCCAAATCTCAGGGCTTTACCGGTAATTCTGGTTCCATAAGAACGGCCAAAGATACTCATGGCTAATTCAGTTCTTCCGGCACCCATCAAACCGGCAAGACCAACGACTTCCCCTCTACGGACGTTAATATTTACATCAGTACTCACCTTAAGGTCTGAATGAACAGGATGGTAAACATTCCAATCTTGTATTTCGAAAACAACCTCACCAATTTTATTATCACGAGGCGGAAAACGATTTGTAATATCCCGGCCGACCATATCTCGAATGATGCGGTCTTCAGATATTTTATCTTTGTGGCAATCCATCGTTTCAACTGTTGCGCCGTCACGAAGAACGGTAATGGAATCAGCGACTTTCTCGATCTCGTTTAATTTATGTGAAATTAAAATCGAGGTAATTCCCTGCGCTTTTAACTGCACCAATAATTCAAGTAGATTGTCACTGTCTTTTTCATTTAATGAAGCCGTGGGTTCATCCAAAATTAATAATTTAACTTCTTTTGCCAGGGCTTTGGCAATTTCAACCAACTGTTGCCGTCCAACCCCCATGGTACTGATCAAAGTATTGGGGGTTTCATGCAAGCCTACTTTTTTTAATAGATCAACACTTTTAGAATAAGATCCATTCCAATCGATTATGCCATTCTTATTTTGTTCATTGCCAAGAAACATATTCTCTGCAATGGACAGATAAGGAACAAGAGCAAGCTCCTGATGAATGATAACTAGGCCAACTTGTTCGGATTGGTGAATATCTTTAAAATGACATTCTTTACCATTAAAAATAATGTCCCCACTATAAGTACCAAAGGGATAAACCCCGCTTAATACTTTCATCAAAGTAGACTTGCCTGCTCCATTTTCGCCTACCAGAGCATGAATTTCACCCCGGGTCACGCTAAAAGTCACATTATCAAGTGCTTTGACACCTGGAAATTCTTTTCCTATATTGCGCATTTCCAAAATGACATCAGACATAGTCTTCTCGTCCTTGTTTTTTTATTGGGTGAATAATGAAGAATTGTTTTGTTTAATTTCTAAAATTGGATTATTGCAAATTATTTGAATAAAAATAATGGTGTGTAGAGGCTTTGACACCCCTACACACCAGTAGAAAATCTAAACTATTTCAGGTCTTCAGCTTTAATGTAGCCGCTGTCAACAAGAATCTTCTGGTAATTGGTTTTATCTACGCTGATTGGGTCCAAGAGGTAAGAAGGAACAACTTTGACACCGTTGTTATAGGTCTTGGTATCATTGACATCAACAGTCTGACCCTTGAGGGCTTCGTCAACCATTTTGGCTGTCTGTTTGGCAAGATCACGAGTGTCTTTAAAGACAGTGTAGGTCTGCTCGCCAGCAATGATGGATTTGATTGAAGCAACTTCTGCATCCTGGCCGGTGATAACTGGGCATTTCAGGGTAGCAGTACAGTAACCAACACCCTTTAAGGCAGAGAGAATACCAATGGAGAGGCCATCATAGGGGGATAAGACGCCATCAACATGGGTCTTGCCATCAGAATAATTGGCGCTCAGGAGGTTTTCCATGCGGGATTGGGCGGTAGCTGCAAGCCAGCGTAAGGTACCAACTTTGTCCATACCCATCTGACCACTCTTGACAACTAAAACACCACTGTCAATGTAGGGTTGCAGAACGGACATGGCACCATTGTAGAAGTAACCAGCATTGGTGTCATCAGGTGATCCACCGAAGAGTTCAATATTGAAAGGACCCTTGGCGCCATCTTTTACACCGAGGCCGGTGATGAGCTGTGTACCTTGAAGAACACCAACTTTGAAATTATCGAAGGTCGCATAATAGTCAACGTTAGCTGTTTTGGTGATCAAACGATCGTAGGAGATTACGAGGATACCAGCATCGTGAGCCTTTTGAAGAATGTCAGACATAGTCGAGCCATCAACGGCTGCGATCACGAGGACATTGGCACCTTTGGTGACCATGTTTTCAATCTGTGACAATTGGTTCTGAATATCATTGTCTGCATATTGGAGGTCAGCTGTATATCCTAAAGCTTCAAAGGATTTAACCATGCTCTCGCCATCAGAGACCCAGCGGGTTGAGGTTTTGGTAGGCATAGAGATGCCAACCATCTTAGGCGCGGCTGCAGGAGCTGCAGTTGTAGCAGCAGCGGCGGCAGTCGGAGCTGCGGTGGGGGCTGCCTGACAGCCGGCGATCATCGCAACAACAACTAGACCCATCAAAATCTTAAAAACTAAACTTGATGCTTTCATTAGGCGTTTCCTTTCGTCTTTCCCTAGGTTTTTGTGAGACCTTTTATTGATAAAAAGAGTCTCCATGTAAACAAGCCGAAAATCTATTGGTGGAGATGGAACAGTTACGCCACAGGCAACAAACATGGCAACAGCCTTGAAATGAACTGTATGATGTTATTGAAATTTATTGATCCTCCTCTCAATGATTTACCTGCTAAAATCTCAACTTGATCCTCATGAATTTCGAGGCAGAAATAATTTAGGTGAAATTGTTCGGAGTTCTTACTTGAGTGAAACGTTTATATTATACATACTAATTTTCTGTGTGTCAACGATAACGGTATCGATAACAAAAAAAGTTCACAAAAAATTGAAAATTTTAAGCTTTGTAACACTAAATAAAACGGCAATCTAGTTCAGAATAGGGAGAAAAGTTTAAAAATCATTTGTTTTCCATTGATATAACGGATACCGCGGCGAAGAAATAATTTGGAATGATAGATAAAACAAGAACAATAATCCACCCTTTTCCTTCATGTTAAGGAGCATTATCACAACAATTAGTTGATCAAAATAATCCTCTTGTCTTCTTATTAGTTTACATCTCTGTGAGCAAAATTGCGAAGGGAAAACCACAAGCTGAATTAATATATTTTCTGGAAAATGATCGCCGAATTGATAATAAGAGTATATGCAGAAAACATGAAATCGTTGTTGTGATATTGTGAGAGGCTTTGGAATTAATTGTTGCTGGATGACGTTTATTCCCCCTCTAAAGTCACCGGTTTTCCCCTCCACCGGTGACTTTAAGTAAAGAACAATTTTCTATACTTTATATTCCTGTTTGATTTAATTTCTTTCATTTTTCATTAATCCATCAACATTCAGCCCAAGTTCAGCGTATAATGTTAAAAATTGTTTTTAACGAATTTCGATTTTATTGATTTATTGAAAACCTTTGCTGCTTACAATGAATTTACCTAAAGATGACATCAGAACCCAACTAGAAGATTCCCTCGCCTCTCTTTCTCTTCAGAAAAGTGAGGATATTATTTGTCAGGTAAAACCAATTTTGTTGAGCAATCTGGCTCGTAAACGGTTGGATTATTATCTCGAGGCAAATCCCTCGCAGTTGGATTTGTACATTCAAAATGTCATTGATAATTACTCTCTCTGGCACGATTATCTTTTCGCGGTTCAAATAGAAAGGGATTTCGCTGTATGGGAGCCATTATTAAAAAAATTGATCCGTTTTGCCTACCAATATTTAGTGCATAAAAATTTTGATACATGCATCAATACCCATGAATTCGCTGAAGAATGCGCCACTAAAGCTGCTGAAGCCATATTAACGGCACAATTCCCCTATGATATTAGTTTCGATGCCTGGATCCGCCGAATTGTTCAATTAAAATGTTTAAAATTTATGTCCGAGGAAATGCAAAAACGCAAGATCCCTGCAAATATGCAGGTAGTGTTGGATGAAGAAACAGAAAATATGCTCGAAACGCCAGACATGCTACAGATGCTGCAAGAAGAAGAACTGCGTGCAGCAATCGAATTGGCATTGAATCAAATTCCGGAAGCAAGACGAGAAGTGATCATATTACAATACTTCGAGAATTTATCCCCTACAGTGATCGCTCAACGACTTGGGAAGAGCACTGATGCCATTTATTGCCTGCATTTCAATGCCTTAAAAGATCTCCGAAAGATTTTTCTCAAAACAGGAATAAACTTTAATGAGTGATGATAAATTCCAGGTATACCATTTCGATAAGGAAAAAGCGATCAAGGATCTTATGGAAGATCTTCTTCAATTTGGCCTTTCAACAAATAATGGCGATGATGCTGCAAATGAGACCCTTGATTTGATGGTTGATCAAGTCATTAAAGGGATTGATATTCGTCAACGCTTCCCTGCTTTTTATCAAAAACTTCTGCATAATAAAATTATTCGCCAACAATTTATTGACCTGATCGCAATGAATTCCACACCCGGATCATCCACTCATGATCCGTATCTATTGAATTCAAAGCTTGAATTTTCTTTTTTAATAGAAAATCAAACCCATGTGTCTGGTTGGCCGCTCTTTTTTTCTCAAACACAGAGTCAATTGATGAATGTTTTCTTCCCGATGCAAGTGGTCTACCGCTCTGCTGAAAACCTTGAAGAAGTACCGGTTTATTCTCTCTTACGGAAAGATTTTGTTTTGGACGGTAGCACTTACACAGTTCTGATCAATGGCACTCTTGCAGAAAACGATGAAGCATTGATCACCAATTTAAGCCTGGCAAGCTCAAATGATAGTGTAATTTCCGCATTCCCGGTTCAAGCTTCTCTGCGTTGGGGTAATTATGCTGCTGAAATAACATTATGCGAAGCCGGAAAATATCCATTTCCCAGCATACCCCTTTCTAAAGTCTTTAATGATGACCTGACTCAGATAAAAGGGGATCTTTATCTTACTCTCAGTTCAAATTCATGCTAACCCCCTATGCCTGCCAACGATTATTTGATTCTGGCAAAGCGTCTGTATAAGCATGAAATTGATGAATCCAGCCTCACTCGCGCTATTATTTCTCTTCCAGCTCTAAATGAAAATTTATTAGACCAAATGGCCCAAGAATCCGAAAATCTAGCATATGATAAACCAGGTTTAGGATGGGCCATTTCTCAGGTAGTCTATTTAGCTGCTGCATCCCAAAAGACAACATTATTCCTGCGCTCGCTTTCTGCCTGGTACCTGGCCAGGGCGGCAAACCATTGGACTCGTCCTTTATTGGTATCTTCACCGCTGCGTGAAGCCCGCCAGGGATTTTTGGAATTAAATGAACCCGACTGGGTAGCCGCCTGTGATTGGCAATTGAACGAACTTTCTTGGGCCAAAGACAGAAAAACACAATCGTTGAAAACCCTGACCAGAGCCTTACATACACTTGAAACTTCAAAACTGGAGCGATTTTCCCCTTACTGCCGGCTGTCTTTGGCCAGTAATCAGATCTACCTGCATAAATATTCTGAAGCTCAAACCAATATTGAGTTGAGTGAAGACTATTTTATTTCCCAGAAGTTTCCATTTGGTCAGGCGCAGTGCGGTCTAATGAAGGCCAATTTCTTTCGCAGCCAAAATCATTTTGTCCAGGCAGTACAGCAGTTAGACTCCATAATTGAAATCTTCAAAGGGGAACAAAATCCTTACTTTATAGCCAGAACCTATTACCAATATGGATTGAATTCCCTTTTTGGAACCACTGACCTTCCTGAAACGATTGCTTTTTTTGAAAAAGCCGATGAAATTTTTCTCCAATGCGATCTGGAATTATGGCACGGCATTTGTCTGACCTATTTGGGTGTTACCGTGTTACAGGATGGACAGTTGGAGAAAGCGGATAACTGTTTTAAAGAAGCCGGCGCGATCTTTCAACGCCACCACACCTGGGGCCTGTTAGCAGACAACTGCACAACCCAAGGTTTATTCAACCTATCTAAAGGCGACCCGCAGGCAAGTATTGCCTTATTCCAGAAAGCAGCAAATCTTCATCATCGGATTGGTAACTCCCTCAACGCCTGTATCGATTCCACTAACCTCGGCAAGGCATATTTCGTTTCCGGCCGATATCAAGATTCCCTTATCACCCTTGAACAAGTTATACGATCATTAAGTTCATTTGATAATACTCTTGTCAAGGCTGATTGTGAAATGGGTATTGCCTCGGCCTGGTTTTACCTGAGAAATTTCCACTCTTCGCTCGATCATTTACAGCAGGCAGAAGAGTTCTACCAGATCAACCAACAAAATGCCTCTCTTACCACAGTGAGCAACCTCAAAGCCAGAATCTATTATGAAAAGGGCGATCTGGATAATTCTATGAACTGTTTACAACAATCACTTGAAAGAAGTGAGCGTTTTAACTTACGTCCACAGGCTGCGTTGGCACAGCGGTTGATCGGAGAATTATTGATCCAGCAGAATCGCTTCTCTGAAGGGCAGGAACACCTTCATCTCTCATTAAAGCTTTTTAAGACAATGGGAATGATCCTTGAACAGGCATCCTGCCTGCTGGCATTGGCAGATTATTACTCTACTGATGGTAGACCCACGGACGCTGCCAAAAATTATCTAGAGGCTTTACACCTGAGCAAATCATTGTTCGACGAAATTGATTGGCATGCCTATGCTGGTTTGGCTGAATTGGCAAAACAGGCCGGGGATCAGTCTGAAGCCCTGTTTGAATATCGTCGATCCATCCACAGTTTGAGCAAAATTCGCAGCAATTTTTGGCAAGCAGCGCTTTCAGGTTCATATGCCAGTAAGCCTGCTAGCTTGTTTTCCAGAGCTATTCCATTTTCTTTTACCTGCCAATCTGCACAAGACACTCTGAATTTTATTGAAGCTGATAAAGCTGTTAGTTTGATCCAACAATTCAATTCTGATCCAATTTCAGCGCGCTCAATAAAATCACAGGAGTTAAATAGAGTAAGAAGCGAAATTATTTGGCTGCAAGATCAAATGAGAAGCTTCTCCAACCCCCAGAACAGTCTGAAATCGGCGCTGCAAACCAGACAAATGCGGCAGAACCTGGCTGAAAAGAGCAAACAGTATGAGGAAATCCTTTCCCATCTAGAACGACGCTTACGGCCAGGTATTGGAGACCATTCAAGCCAGGAGTTCGATCTCTCCTCCTTTCGCACCGACTGCCAAAATAAATTGGGTTCCAATTGGATGTCATTGGATTATTATTTTCATGACAATCAGGTATTTATTGTCTTTGTATCACTCGATGAATGTCTAGCCTATCAGGTAACCCTCTCATCACATGAACTTTTGGCCCTGGAAGCCTGCAAGAACAGCCAGTACAGCGGGGCAGTTCCCGAACAAATAGATTTAATAAATCTTGGCAATGTGCTCATTCCTCAAACCGTTTCCCTTTTGCTCGATCCGGATTCAACGCTGATTCTTTCTCCACACGGCCAGCTTCACGGTTTACCCTGGAATGCTCTACAGCTTGGGAAGGGTACGCGTTCTTTAGTGGAGTGTTGTATTCCTGTAATTGCACCTTCCTTGCACAGCCTCTGCCTTTTATGGGGGAAACCCGAAAATAATGCCTTGCCTTTCCAGCAAAGGGGGTTGGTGGTTGGAGTATCTACTTTCTCCGGGAGACACCCGGATCTCAATTATGTCAAAAAAGAAGTTGCCTCTTTTTCACCGATCCTCACCGCCGGTGGCCTGATTCTGAATGAGGAAAAAGCCAGTTGGCAAAATCTCAAAAAGGCCAGCCACACTGATGGATCAAGAGGACTTACTAAATTTTCTTTTCTCCATTTTGCCAGCCATTTTTTCTCTGATTCGATCAGTGGGAATTTAAGTGGTCTGGCATTATGGGGAGAAGATATTTATCAGGACCAACTGTGCGAACTGGCTCCCCTGCCTGAATTGGTGACCCTATCCGGGTGCAGCAGTCTCTTCAGCCGCATCTACCCCGGTGACGAGCATGTCGGCCTGCCCACAACCTGTCTATCCGCTGGAGCAAAATCTGTCGTCGGCAGTAGTTGGCCAGTTCTGGATAGTTCTTCGGCTGACTTCATGACCGCTTTTTATCATAACTATACGCAAGGTTCCTCACCTTCTTTTGCTCTTGCACAAACCCAAAGAGAATTTATCCAACTCTCAAAACCCATTGCCAGTTGGGCCGGATATTGTTGTATTGGCATGCCCTAACCTCCGCACAAAAATAAATTTTACAAGAATCTCGGTATGCTCACGCATACCGAGATTCAAAAGACGTATAATCATTAATATTATCCGTGCGGAATTGGGCATCCGGGGCAATCAGCCAATAAATTACCCGCATTATGCGATCCAACTGCCTGAATAGGTGCACTGATTGTGCTTGCGATGGGATCTGCGGATAACAGTTTCCCTGATTGGGGTCCGGCAAAGATCAAAGCTGCCGCAGCAAGTGCCAGGACCATAAGGGTTGAAATAGAGAGAACAACTTTTTTAATGCGTGTCATTTTTTCCTCCGAGAGAATTGGAGAATTCAGATTGGTGGGGGCCCACTCAGGAAGATCCTGTCTCTTAAGACACGCAACAGAATTCACTTTCAAATATTTAATTGTTTTTAGGTCAGCTACCTCATTTATTTATAACTCAGGGGGTAATCGGTTACCACTGCAAAAAAAGCGTTTCTCACCGTCAAAATTGGCGGAAAAGAGGGAATGAATAATGGTTAAAGAACCAATCAACAAAACCTTTGGGGGTTATCTGGCTTACTTCCGTAATCAGACAAAAAGCGAGAATGGGAAACAACTTACGCAGGAAAAAATGGCAGAGGCGATGAGCCTTTATCCAGGCATAGTTGTCTCACCCGATCAAATTTATAAGTGGGAAAACGGTAAAAAGCAAATTCGCCCCAGTGATCGAGACATTCTCATCGTGATCATCAAAGTTTTAGTGGATTATGGTGGAATAAAATCGGTTATCGAAGCGAATGTTTGCCTTAAAGCTGGAGGGTTGAAAAATCTGGAAGATTCTGAAATTAACGTAATTAATTTTCCCAATCTTTTGCAGAATTACGTGGACTATTTTAAATTAGAGTCTACCAAGCGGTTAGAAGATCGGGGGGAAAAACCGTATGTCAGCGGTGGAGGAAAGGATCATGCCTCTGACCCAATGAACAATTTGCGCATCGACCAATTCTATTATCGNNGGGCACTATCAAACTTCCAATATTCAAAATCACCCGGGGTTAGTCCCTGCTCTGCCAGCAATTTTACTTGGCCGCGGTAAAGATCTTGCTGAACTAAAAAACCGGCTGAATATCTCCCGTTCTGAGGAAAACAGTAACATTCAGGTGATCACTGCGATCCGGGGTTGGCCGGGTGTAGGTGCAACCACCATAGCCGCGGCACTGGCTTATGAACCAGAGGTGATCGATCAATACCCCGACGGCACACTATGGATCTCTCTCGATGCAAACCCAAACATTATGGGAAGTCTAAATTTTTGGGGAGATTCTTTGGGAATTCAAGAGATTCACAAAGCCAGGAGCATCAGCGAAGCTTCGGGAATGCTTTCTGCAGATATGCAAGAAAAGCACATGCTGGTCATAATTGATGATGTCTGGAATGCTGCTGATGCCTTGCCGTTCATTGTGGGTGGTCATGGGTGCGGCACCCTGATCACTACCCGCTTGCCTGTGATCGCTTCCAAAATTGTCCCCTCGCCCGAACAAATTTACTTGCTGGGTGTACTTGCAGATCAAGATGCCTTTAAGCTGCTGCAAAAATTAGCACCCCAGGTTGTGCAAGACCACCCTGAGGAGACAAAACTGCTGGTACGCAAACTCGAAGGTCTGCCCCTGGCTTTACAGATCGCCGGGCGCTTATTACAGACGGAATACAGTTCCGGGTTCAGTGTAAATGACCTCATCAAGGAAATCAGCAGCGGTAAACGATTATTGGGTGAAAATGTGCCAATTGGTGCGGAAAGCCTTACAAATATCACCACTCCATGCATTGCTGCATTATTGTTTAAAAGTCTGGATCATCTTGATGCTCAGACACGCGATTGTTATTCGCTTTTGGGCGTTTTTGCACCCTCACCGGCAAAATTCGATCAAACCATTATCGGATCTATCTGGCAAACCAATGATCCAAAACCAATGATAAAAACATTAGTCGACCGCGGGCTGCTCGAATATCTACCGCAAAGCAAACAATATCAAATACATTCTTTATTGGTAATGCTGGCTAAATCGCTCTGGACGAACGGGAAAAAGTCTTCTCAGTTCCCAACCAAGTGATAGGTATCTATATATTTGCTGGCTGCTCGAGTTGTAGAAAATACTTTGGTTCAAACGAGTAGTGGAGATATCGGAGTCTCCACTACTCGTTATTTGTCATTTTACTTTCGTCAACACTGCTCTCACGATATATCGATTTAGATAAGTATTACTCTTTGCATCGTAATCACGACAGGTAAGCAAAGTGATCCAGGAAGCCACCTCATGTTTGAGAACATCTTTAGTGTCATCAGGTAAGATGGTCTTAGTGTCTCTCACTTCATAGACATATTGCTGGTTCCAGGCATGAATAATGATCTGATCACCGTATTTCAATTGGCTGATTTTGGCAAATGGACCCGGCAAACCATTGGCATCAAAAATGTGTCCGGTTAATACTGCATTTCCTGCGTGAGTGGGGAAAGAAGTTCCATTTAGCCAGCCTGTGTCCTGGCCCAGCCAGGAAATATTCCAACCATTTCCTGAAGCTGGCACGCCAATAATAGTTGACTGCAAACTCAAACTGGGGATCTCAATCCATAGGTCATTAAGAGCTGAAAACGCGAGTGCCTTAGGCTGAGTCGGCAATTGAGTGACCACTCCTGGTGTGAAACCTGATGCAGGCAGGGCAATTTTTTCGGCATCCCAGGCGGCATTGGCATTGGCGACATCCTGTTCTCCACTATCACTAGTGTCTCCGTCCCCGTTTAGATCAGAATCAATAGTAGCAGTATTTCCTACATGGTTTGTATTTTGAAGGAATTGCGTTGAAAAAGTGATTTTTAGCTCATTGGCTGCCAAAGGCGGATCGGTAATGCCGAAATCGGGAGCCAAAACACCCGTCCAGACTACCTGGCCACGTGGGTTTGCGGAAGTAGGACCTTCGTAGTAGCAAAGTTTTGTGATTGATTTTCCAGACGCCTTACAGGTAACACCTGCGGAGGTTGAACCTGTTGGCGCGCCGCTCGGAGCTGCAATTCCGCTGTCAATAAAATCAGCAATATAAGTGGTTGATATTGGAATAGGATCATAAACAACATTGTACATCGGCACGATATTCTTGTTGTTGATCCAGGTAATATTCCACTTCATCACAGGCATCTGGCTTTGATCCAACTTCTTGACGCCTAAAGGCGGTTTAAATATTTTTGAGCCAAAATCCACCGGTGTGGGTTCATTATCATTTGTCGGGTTACCATCGTTGTTGGAATCGGGATTCGTCCCATTTTGGGAGACATCTGTTACATTGGCGTTGATCGGGCTTACCCCGGTTACCGTGGCCGAATTGTAGAATTGTCCATGCGATAATGGAATGACTCGTACCACTACTTGCATGGTTTGACTTTCACCCGCTGCCAGAGTATTGCCGCTGAGCAGCAGATTTTGATGGCTATTACCGTCAAAGGCAGAATTAACAACCAAATTAGGGCTGGTAACAGAAATCACCGAAAAACTGGAAATTCCAGACGTTGGGAATGCAGTAACCAGGTTATCTGTTGCCTGCAAGTTGTGCAAAGTAACGTTGCCGTAGTTTTTCAGAGTATACGTAAAGGTAACATCATACGTTCCAACACTCACTAGCTTAACTTTTGTCGCTTCTTTGGATAGACCAATTAAGGGATTTTGATTGGAGGTAACTGTGACCGTGTCTTTGTTTGAAGTGATCAGGTGGCCATCACTGTCTATTCCAGTTGCGTGAGCTTCATTGGTAATAGAAGTTGCGTCGAGGTCAGCGCTGGTCAATACATGGGTACCCGTGCACGTAAAGCTATCTCCTGGCAATAAAGTGTTCGGAATAGTGCTGCACGACGGAGTCAGTTTATCATCATAGACATTGAAAGGACTCTTCAAAGTAGATGTACCGGAATTGGTTACTGTATAGGTATAAGCGATCGAAGAACCAATTACACTGTAGGCAGTTGGGATCGCTGATTTAGTCATGGATAACAGGTTGAATGCATCCACATCAGTGGCGATGTTATTCAGCGGGTTGGTATCCGACAGGTCACTCGGGGGTGTTACCACGGCTGTATTAACCACACTACCGATTGCAGATGCAGAAACGGTTGCGGAGACTGTGTATGTTACTGACCCGTTTACCGGTAAATTCACTGTATCGCTGATATCTCCGCTGCCGGAGGCAGTGCATGTTGCCCCGCCGCTGCCAGTGCAAGACCAGATCGCGCCGCTCAAATTGGAAGGTATATTATCTACAATGGTTGCACCTGTAGCATCGCTCGGGCCTGCATTTGTTGCAGTGATCGAATAAGTTACAGTATCACCCCGGCTGACATTCGCAACACTATCCGCCTTGGTGATCTGCAAATCCGCGGATTTCAGGACATTGAGTGTAGCAGTATTTGAAGTCGCTCCGGTTCCACCATTTGTAGAAGTGATCGCAGAGGTCGTGTTCAAATACTTTCCTGCTGCTGGAGCGATCACATCAACAGTGAGTGTGCAAGTACTTCCAATGGGTAATTCATCTACACCGAAGCTGAGAGTTCCATCCCCTGATACCGGAGTAAATACTGCAGAAGAGTCGCAATTTGCCATTTTCACATTCGGCGTAGAATATACGGTCATCCCGGCAGGTAGCGTATCAGTAAACGCCACACCCTCTAGTGCCTTAGTGTTGCTGGCGGGATTGGTGATGATTAAAGTAAGGGTGCTTGGCTGCCCCTGTAATACCGTGCTGGGAGTAAACGACTTGGTAATGGCTCCGCCTTGCAGGACTGTGAGATTCGCTGTAGCTGTGCCGCCATCAGTACTATTGCTGGTTTTAAGGGTATCCGTAGTATTGGTGTATACCTTGGCAGCATTTGCGGTTACCAGTGCAGTAATCGTACAGGATGATCCAATGACTGACCCGCCAGACAAGGAGAGAGTCCCGGTAGTTCCATTCCAACCTACCGTACCGCCGCACTGATTAACATCAGGTGTATTCACTACTGTCATACCGCTTGGAAAAGTATCGCTGAAATTGACCCCGGTTAATGGTACCAGGTTTGTAGAGCTCCAGGTCGTGTTATAAACCGTGATCGTCATAGTGGAGGATTGACCAACCGCAATGATTGCCGGGTCGAAAGACTTTGCAATCAACGGAGTGGTTACCTTGGGGATGGTTACGCTGTCATTATTGGAAGTAACTGTCAAGCCGCCAGCATCCTTGCCCGTTGCAAAGGCCTTGTTGGTAATGCCTGTGACAGCAGTATCCAAATCTGCGCTGGCAACTGAATACTGAGCAGTGCAGCTTACATTAGCTCCCGGTGCCAATTGCGTTACTGAACCACAGTCAAAGGGTGTTTTTTTGGTTGGCGTTCCAATGTGGTCATCTGACACAGTAAATAAATTTTTACCATCAGCAGATGAGCCATACAGTGTGACATTACCAGTATTGGTGAGCATATAACTGTACGACAGTTGGGCGCCGGCTGTGAAATAGGATACTGATGACGTGGTCTTAGCGATTGTCAACGCGGCTTCATTGACTGTGACCGAATCGGTATTGGAAGTAACCGTGTTGGTACCATCCGAAGCGGTTGCATAAGCCATATTCTTTACCGCTTTGGCAGCGATGTCATTGGTTGTAACCGCATATGATGCAGTGCAGGTAGTGCTTTCATTTGCCGCTAATTGAGTCGCAGTACCGCAATCAAAGGGAGTGCTGAGGGGCGAACCAATATGGTCATCGATCACCTGGAATGGGCTGGTAAGGATGACATTCCCGGTATTCGTAAGTGTGTACGCATATGTAATGGTATCGCCCAAAGCTTTATAGTTGGCAGTGCTGGTGGTTTTCTTCAGGGTTAAGCCAGGCCCTGACACATTCAATGTGGCTGTGGCTTTATTCCCATTTCCACCGTTCGTAGAGGTCACCACCTGGGTAGTATTCACATACGTTCCCCCATTGGTCGCAGTCACATCCACTTTTACTTCGCAGGTTTTACCTACATCAATCGCAGCTCCGCTCAAGGTGAGTGTCGTCGCGTTGGCCGCAGGGATAAATGAGGCGCTGCCGCAGTCAGTTGAAATTGAGGAAGCTGGCGTGGCAGCTACTTTAACTCCATCAGGCAAACTATCCACAAAACCTACCCCCGTCAGAGCAGCCGAATTTGACAATGGGTTCAGAATATCGAAAGTTAAGGTAGAAGTTCCATTCGCGAGAATCGAACCAGAATTGAAGACTTTTGTAATCTGCGGAGGAGCCACCACAGTCAACGAAGCAGTCGAGATATTGCTGGTGCCAGATGATGCAGTCACGGTCACAGAATTTGGATACACTATCGAAGAGGCCCCGGTCACACTGGCGACCACCGTACAGGAACCCTTGGCGGCAAGCGCTCCACCGCTAAGTGCAAGTATGCCGCTCGTGCTATCCCAGCTTACCGATCCGCCGCATTGAGTGGAGTTTGGAATACTGGTCAGTGTCAAACCGCTCGGCAAAGTATCGCTAAAGGCAACATTCGATAGAGCAACTGCGTTCGGATTACTGATCGAGATGGATAGGTCGGATGAGCTGCCCAAGGGAATACTGGAGGGTGAAAATGATTTTGTCACGGTGGGGGGCAGAACCGCATCCGTGGTGGTTAAGGTATCGCAAGCCTTGCCATGATTGGTAATGGCATTCCCACTGGAATCTTTTTGGTCAATCGTCATTGCCCCATCGTCAATGCAGTTTTCAAATGAACCTGCGGTACCAGTTTGGACTGATGCTACTACATTGCATGACGCGTTCGCGGCAAGTGACCCACCTGTGAGGGAGAGGGATGATGCAGTCGTTGCCACAGAACCATTACATTGAGATGCGTCAG
>PMIV01000208.1 GCA_003158355.1 Anaerolineaceae bacterium | reverse complement strand
CCCACAGTTACGGGCACCCCAACCGGGCCGACTGGAACAATTAAAGTTGGACTGGATGAGACGATTAATGTGCGCAATAGTCCTTCATCAATTAATAGCGACATCATTGGTGTAGTTCTGCCCAACCAGGTAGTGTACGTGAAAGGAAAAACAATCGGCGGCGATTGGCTGCTAATCGACTATCCGGGTGTTACCGGAGGTCAGGGGTGGGTGTGGTCGTTGTATATGGATGTAAAAGGCGGAGAATTACCGGTCGTAGAAGTTCCGCCAACACCGGCTCCAAAAGTGACTACAACCATTGATCCGACTCTCGCCGCGCAATTTGTGATCACACCAAATTCGACCAGTTTGCCCACCTTTACGCAACCTGCGCCATTAAATATACCTACCTATTCCACCGGAGCTGCTAGCTCGGGAAAAATTCCCATTGGCCTGGTGATTATTTCGATCATTGGTTTGGGTGTTGTCATAGGATTATTATCTATCTTTCAATCCAGATAATGTAGTTACACACATTGATGAAGCTCATGGAGAAAAATATGGAAACTACATACGAAAGCCGGGAGAGTTCGTCTCCGATCATCACTCGTGCTGTTGCTGCAGGACTGGAAGGCAATTATTCAGAAGCCTACGAATTCGATGCAGCCACAAAAATACTATTGAAACTTGTGGGGGCATTCCCTCAATCAATTGCGCAATGGTTAATTCCGCGGGCAGGAAATTCCGCCTCATTATCCAGCACCCTGGTAAGAAATTTGAATATGAATGATCTAATTCAAACACGACTTCAGGATTATGCGGGAGTTAAAGGGCCATTCCCTGCGATCACTCTAGGAATTGGGATGGGAGGAACGACTGCACACCTGGCGTTGGGGCTAGGTGGGCCGTTTTTACCTCAGGCGTATGTGCTCACTCTACAGCATGGGTCCATGAATGGAGATGTTGAATATTATTTTAATCTCTCCAAAGAGACTGCCCAAATTGTTACACAACGGAACCCCGGAATAATGTCGATCCAGCATTACGATCCAATCCATGATGGCTGGTTGGTGAGACGGGTAAACCACCTGCGTTTAAAATTGACCGAATTACCCGATCTTTATAAAGAATATATCCATGCAAATCTGATTCCGGGTGGAGAAATTGTCTATCTGGAAGGAAATGCAAAGTGGAAACAATTCAAAGTGGGTGAAAAGAATGTTTTTCAGGTGGGTGGATGGGGAGATATTTCGGCGGAAGAGTTCTTGAATGGCAGCGAAAGAATCAAGAAATATTGCGATAAAGAAGGAATTACCCAACAGAACTGGAATTTGAAAGATTACCCATTGATCGATGGGCCAGAATCAGAATGGGGTTCTGAACCAGGTATGCGAGAGAGTCTAAAAGCATTTTGCGAACAAGAAGGGTATCAGTTCACCTGTATCTCGTTTGATGATCCGAACCAGTTCAATAAACTGGCATTTCGAGCAGTCACTAAACAACTTGAATTGGACGGAAGAGAACCTGCCGGTGTCGTAGTGGAGGTCTTTAGCCAGTTTGATGCGTCGTCAATCATGAAAACCGGTTTGGTTCCCTTGTGGTTGATCTTCAATACCAGCGATTCGGTCAGGTTCTTGAAAGAAATGGTTCCTGAATTCCCCAAAGGGAAACCGGTTTTCTTTTCACCGTTATCTACGTTTTCAATTACTCCCGATTTGGCCAGTTGGAAAAGCTGGAAGGATGCACTCAAGAATATTTCGTGGATCAATATAGGAACTAGGGAAAGCCACCATCCTGCCGATACAAGAGCTTTGATCGAATGGCAAAAACCACTGCATGAATGGTGCATCACCCATGAAAATCCGATCAAATCCCGGATGACAAGTGAAATGTTGAAATCCTTGGCAAAAGAGATTAAAAAAGGGGAATAATTATTTTTAGTAAAAACAACCTTGAGCTAAATCCTCGGGGTTGTTTTGTGTGAATGAGATGAACCCAGTAATATTTTAGTATAATGCGCATAGGCATATATTTAGTCAATAATTAATACAATTCAAATATAAAGATTTGTCCCGCAAAGCAGACTTATGTTAGAATCAACCCCATGGATTCGAAAGTTGTTGCCAAGAACCGCAAAGCGGAATTTGAATATTTTTTACTTGAACATTTTGAGGCTGGGATTTCTCTGCAGGGGAGTGAGATCAAATCGATTAGAGAAGGGCAGGTAAGCCTTCAAGAAGCGTATATTCAAGTGGATGGCCGGGAAGCTTGGTTGGTTGGGGCTCATATTGCTCCTTATGAAGCGGCCAGTTACTCCAACCATGATCCCATAAGAAACCGTCGATTATTATTGCATAAAAAAGAAATTCGCGAACTTTGGAATGCCATTCGCCAAAAAGGGGTGACAGTCGTACCTGTACGCATGTATTTGAAAGATGGGCGAGCCAAACTAGATATTGCCATTGCCAAAGGCAAGAAATTGTACGATAAGCGGCAGGAAATTGCCAAAAAAGATGTTGAGCGGGATCTTTCGCGTAATCAAAGTTAGCGATCTTAATTATCAGTATCCATTCAGGTGAAAATGATTAGTTTAGGTAAAAATTCCCTCTCGATTGAAGAAATTGTGCAAGTAGCCCGATTCCATGAACGAGTTGAATTAGATGTAATTGCAAGCCAAAAGATCAATCAATCCAACCAGCGCTTGATCCGGATCATTCAAAGCGGTAAGCCTGTTTACGGAATTAATACCGGGTTTGGAATTTTCGCTGATCGTCAAATCAAACCTGAAGAAAGCAAGCAACTGAGCCGAAACTTGATTTTAAGCCACGCAGTAGGTACAGGCGCTCCTTTGGATCCCGAAATTGTGCGCGCCGCCATGTTAGTGAGGGCAAATACTCTGGCCCAGGGTTTTTCGGGTGCGAGAATTGAAGTTGTACAAATATTATTGGATATGTTGAATCAAGAAGTGACACCAGTTATCCCAAGCCAGGGGTCATTGGGTTCTTCCGGAGACTTGTGTCAGCTTTCACATTTAGCCCTTGTTTTTTCTACTGACCAAAACGATTTAGAAGCCGAATCAAGCCAGGCGTTGTTTGACGGTCAAATAATGAGTGGAAAAGCAGCGATGGCTGCAGCCGGGATTCCTCGGATTCAGCTAGGGGCAAAGGAAGGTCTGGCGATCAATAATGGAGCTACTTTTTCTGCAGCGATAGCGGCCATGTCTGTTTATGAAGCAGACTATTTGATCAATATATCGGAAAAAGCGACTGCGTTATCCCTGGAAGCAATGGTAGGTTGTTCTGATGCGTTTGACGAAAGAATTCACATCGCCAGGGGACAAAAGGGTCAAATCGAAACAGCCGCTGCCATTCGGAATTTATTCAAGGGAAGTACGTTGGTTGACAGCACACACCGGGTTCAAGATGCATATTCGCTCAGGTGCGCTCCACAGATCCTTGGCGCTGCCATGGATACACTTAATCATGTGAAAAATGTCATTACAGCCGAGGTCAATGCTGCAACAGATAATCCATTAATATTCGATGAGGATGCAGTGCTCTCCGGCGGTAATTTTCACGGCGAACCGGTTGGAATGGCCATGGATTTTCTGGGTATCGCGATGGCTGAAGTTGGTGCCATTTCGGAAAGGCGGACATTCCGTTTGACTGACGGGAAGTTAAATCAGGGATTGCCGCCCATGCTGGTTGACTCTTTCGAGTCGGCTGGGTTAAACTCAGGTGTGATGATGCCGCAATACACTGCTGCCTCTCTGGTATTGGAAAATCAGACTTTGGCAACGCCGGATTCTGTCCATTCTTTACCTACATCGGCAGAGCAAGAAGACCATAACGCCAATGCAATGACGGCGGCCAGACATTGCATGCAGATCATTGAAAATGTTCAGCATATCCTCAGTGTTGAGCTATTCACAGCCTCCAGAGCAGTTGATCTACGTTTGCGCCAGCAATCAGGCAAATTGGGACAGGGAACGGCCGATCTGTACAAAAAAATTCGCCAGAACATTGCCTATCAACCAGGAGATGCTCTTTGGGGTGTTGAAATTAATGAACTAAAAAAACTTGTTAAACAACACAATTTGTGAGATATTATTGGTGAATATCAAGTAAGGATTTGACTTATGAATAATATAAATCGACGCGATTTTCTAAAATTAGGCTTATTGAGCGCAGGTGCCCTGGCCTTTATGCCCAGATCAGGGAATATTTTTTCATTGAAAAATGCAGTGACTGATTTTCCAAAAGGAACACGGTTGGGCAGGGTTTTTCATTCAGCCGATATTAAATCAAAACCGGACCCCAATAGTTCAACTGTTGGGAACCTCTATGAAGATAATGTGGTGGAATGGCTGCGAGACGTCATTGGATCTGCTCCTAATAGCAATTCTACAAATCGGAAATGGGTGGAAACGCCTAAAGGATACGTTCCTGCGATACAGATGCAACCGGTTCAAGCGATATTAAATACGCCTGTCACTGAAATCCCCCAACAAACGGAAAGTAAGGGTTTTTGGGCTGAAGTAACTGTGCCTTATGTGGACCTTACTTTGGAAAATCCACCTGCGCATGCGCAATTGCTAAAAGACTGGATCGCTGCTTCCGTTACTCCACGTTTTTATTACAGCCAGATATTTTGGGTAGATGGATTGAAAAAAGATGATCAGGGCAACACCTTGTATCATTTGATCGAGAAACACGGCAGTTCCGGGGATATGTTCTGGGCGGATGCCCGGGGATTTCGGCCTGTCACTGCTGATGAATTGTCACCGATCAGCCCGGATGTAATGGATAAAAAAGTGATCGTTGATCTGACCCACCAGACCGTATCTTGTTATGAAGGGAAACGCGAAGTTTACTTCACCCGGGTTTCCACCGGTGCCAAATTTACTTCAGATGGTACAAAAACCGAGGCTTATGCCACTCCAGTTGGTCTTTACAATGTGATCACTACTAAATACATCTCGGTGCATATGGCGGGAGGTACTGCCGCATCAGGATATGAGTTATTTGGTGTTTGCTGGACAAGCATTTTTGCCTCAGGTGGAGTGGCTTTGCACTCCACATTCTGGCATAATAATTTTGGCGAAGGGATGTCGCACGGCTGTGTGAACATGACTCCGGAAGATTCCAAGTTCATTTATCGCTGGAGTCTACCGCAAGCTCCTTATGAGGCCGGAAAAATTGAACAAACCGGATATGCAGGTGCTACAAACGTCCAGGTGATGGAAGACACGATTTAAAGTGAGAATACCTGGATGAATGCGAGTCTGGGTTTGGTATTTTTGGCGGGTTTGATCTCTTTTTTGTCGCCCTGTGTACTTTCCATGGTACCTATTTATTTGGGAGTATTAGGCGTAAATAATCCAAACAATGGCAAGCAGTCAATATTGCTGCCTGGGTTGTTTTTTATTTTAGGGTTTACCCTTGTTTTTATCACGATTGGTTACACCTCCACTTTGATCGGAAATATATTTTTTTATGTTAAACCCTGGATCGCACGTATCGGTGGACTGATCATTTTTGTTTATGGTATGCAGATGGCGGGAATCATTCATATTCCTTTTTTGGATTTTGAGTGGAAACCGATTCAAAAACTAGACAGTGATAATCACTACCTGAATGCACTTTTTATGGGAATATTCTTTTCAGCGGGATGGTCACCCTGCATTGGCCCAATTTTAGGAGCAATATTAACCGCCATCCTTTCTAACCAGGTAACTCAACTTCAGGCTGTTCTGTATTTACTGATTTATTCTTTGGGAATGGGGTTACCCTTTTTGGGGGCGGCACTGGGATTGCAGCCGTTATTCAAGAAAATCAATCGAAATTCGAATTTGGTCAGGAGAATTCAGCAGATCAGCGGAGGGCTTCTGGCAGTATTCGGAGTATTATTGATGCTGGGTTTGATATCACGGCTGGCTCAAATAACACCCAGATGGCTTTATTGATAGGAAACTATGACAATAATTACTTATTATTATCGTAAATTGGACGATCCCGAAGGAAAAATTCAGGAACATTTAGAAAATTTAGGCAAAGAACTAGGTTTTTCCCTGATCGATATCTGCCTGGATGAAAACCAGGACTTAATTGATCGATTACAAGAATCCGCCTCATCGATCCAAATAGGCCCCTACCGGTTGCATTTTCCGTTTGAGGATATCGATATTCGCATTGCTGTGCGAGCTTACCAGGACAGCCAGGCCAGCCATCTGGAGAATTCGCCGCAGGTGATAAGCAAGGCCAGTGAAGCTACTAAAATTTCAGGTTTGGAGCGGTTTTCGTACTGGCTAGCAAATAATTATGTCTGGTTCATCACCGCAGTACTGGTGTTTTTCATCGGTTTTCCCCTTCTGGCTCCGGTCTTGATGAAAGAGAATCACAAGACATCCGCGCACATAATATACAGCGTTTATAGTATCTTCTGCCACCAATTGTCATTTCGCTCCTATTTCTTTTATGGGGAGCAAGCTTATTACCCAAGGCAATTGGCCAATATTCCTAATATGCTTACCTACGAAGAAGTCACGGGTAAATCTGCAGTCGACACAACCTATGCGCGTTCATTTGAAGGTAATGACCTTCTTGGATTTAAAGTAGCTATTTGCGAGCGAGATTTGGCAATTTACGGCGCATTAATTATTGCGGGGATTCTCTTTCAATTGACCGGGAAGAAATTAAAATCAATCCCATGGTACTGGTGGGTGATCCTGGCAATTATCCCCATCGGTCTGGATGGTGGGTCCCAGCTGTTCAGCCTGGGTGGAAATTGGCCCGCCTGGTTCCCGATCCGCGAAAGTACCCCTTTACTCAGAACCATTACGGGCGCATTATTTGGTCTGGTAACCGCCTGGTATGTATATCCGGTCATGGAAGAGAGCATGTTGGATGTCCGCACCGGTCTGGCTAGAAAATTGACGATCAAGAAAAGAATGATGCAAAAAGAAAAGGACCAATGATCTCAATAAAAAAAAATGGACTCGAATATTTTCAATTCGAATCTTTCGATGCTCAGATTGTGACTCATGGATTATTTACCCGCAAAGGCGGAGTAAGCCCGGTTCCGTGGAATTCGCTCAACCAAGGGGGAACGGTAGGGGATGAACGCTCTCATGTGGTTGAAAATCGCCAAAAGGTGTTTGATGCCCTTCAACGGCCTGTTGAATCGATCTTTGATGTCTGGCAGGTTCACGGCACCGAAGTGGCTTGTACGCATTCTCCAAGGCCTTTGGATGCAGAGCATATGAAAGCAGATGCGATCGTAAC
>PMIV01000041.1 GCA_003158355.1 Anaerolineaceae bacterium | reverse complement strand
CCGTTCCTGTTCCAATCGTTATCAAGGTATTCATGTTCGCTGCTCGATGCTTGAGCGCTGCCCAGGCGCCGGTGAGGAAGTCACTTCCGGCATAGAGTAAAACCGGCAATGTAATTAGAGCAGTGACGAACCATGAAATTCTTAACGTTTCGATTGACCAATTTTTTACGATTGGAAAAAATTGCGGATAGGCGGTAATCAAAACAGGTATTGAAATAAGTGCAGCAAACCAAAACCGTTTCATTAACCGCTTATATTCTTTTTCGTGAGCGGCTTGTTGTTGATCAACCGGTTCTTCACTGATCGCAGGCCTGGTTTTATAACCCCAGGTTTCAATTGCTGCGTTCAGTTGACCGAGCGTTGTCTGCTCGGGTAGATAGTCGACTGTTGCTTCCTGTGTTGCCAGATTGACAGACGCATTCAGAACGCCGGGTGTGGCTTTGAGCTCACTTTCAATAAAACTGACACAGGATGCACAACGGATATTTTCAATACCAATCCGTTTTTGTGCGCCGCCAACTTGAAAACCCGCTTTTTTTATTGCGTCGACAATCTCCAAAATTTGGATTCCATTTGGATCGTAATCCACAGCAGCGATTCCATCTTTTGAGTTGACAACCACTTTTTCAATGCCGGTTGCCTTATCAAGAGCCAAACGAATCAATTGTCCGCCCGGTCGTCCTCCTTTATCAAGGTCAATAATGGGGAGTTTAACGCTTAATACTTTGGACTCGGGGTTAAATCCGGTAGTCGCAGAACCGGATAGTTCACCGGCCATATGAACATAATGATGTGGGTTTTCATCAAATTTCTCCACACAGTTCTCTGAGCAAAAGTAATATGTCTTCCCCATATGTTGTCGGGTTGCATACGCTGAACCCAGATTTACTTCCGTTCCACAAACTGGATCTCTTTCCATAAAATGCCTCTTTGCATCTATCTAGTGTAATTACTCTTTCATAATAGCACGAGCAACGATATTCAAAAGCGTTAAACAGCGAGGGTATCTGTAAGCCGAAACCCTCACTTTAAATTAGGCCATAATGCTTACTCTATTTTCTCTGCGCTATTAAATTGGGCGATCAGCTAAACTCTGCCAAGTGTTCACTTCAAATCGAGTGTTGATCAAATATCAAAAGAAATGGCATTTTCTTTTTCTTCTTCAGGAAGAGAAATCAAACCTAAAGATATCCCCCGCATCACAGCTTCAGTACGGCTATTGGCTTGCAACTTTTCGAAGATCCGGGCAACATGCCCCTGAACAGTATGGTCACTGATATTTAGTTGGCCGCCAACCACCTTATTGGTCAATCCCTTAGCAACCAATGAGAGTATTTCTATTTCACGTTCTGATAGCGGTTCAAAAAACTGCGTCGTCTTGGAATGGGTAATTTGCGCCAACAATTTAGGTAGAATCGTCGCATCCAAAAAAGATTTGCCCCGATAGACATCTCGGACAGCGGTAATAATCTCATCAGGAGACGCCGTTTTGAGTACATAACCATTGGCCCCAGTCTTCAAGACAGCAGCAATATATGGATCATCGTCGTATGCTGTAAGGATCAACATACCGATTGGCCAGCGCCGGGCGCGAATTTCCCGTGATACTTCAATCCCGTTGACTCTTGGCATCTGTATATCCAGCACAGCCACGTCCGGAATTATTTGTTCTATCATTTCCAAAGCAGCTTCACCATCCGAAGCTTCACCAACAACCTGGATATCACCGGCTTGCTCTAGAAACTGGCGAATCCCAGCACGTACAATCGCGTGATCGTCGGCAAGAATTACTCTAATTATGGGGAATACCATGTTCATTTATCACTCGCACATATTATTAGAATTGACATCTTCCTGTTTTGCTTCTGAATACAATTGAAGAAGTCGCAATTTTTTGTCAAGATAAAGAGTTCGATATTTTTGTTTACTCTTTATTTCTTCACCAAAATTAATGAACATTTCATTTAGGAGTGGAAATGCATACCAAACTGTTCCAAAACCAAATAAAACTCCAGTCAATAATCGCATCCAGGCATTAAAGGAGCCCCAGGCATCCCCTGAATAAAATGAAGGAGAAATTGAGTTATTTGTCAGGAACAGCAGCCAACTATTTGTGTCTCTAAATCCTAGGCCAAGACCGGCAAAATCGCTAATGAGGTGGGTAGTTCCGTCAACGACGAGCGGAAGAAATAGAATGAGGAGCCCCCAAAAAGGGAGCGGTTTGACTTTGCTTTTTAGTAAAGACCATAAGATCGCGAATATCCACGAGCTGGTGAACATTGATACCATTCGGTCTGACCAGGCAATTTTCCAACCAAATGATTCATTCCCTATGAATTGGCGAAGTACCGTAGCGTCATTTGAAAAAGGCCAAGTTATTTGAATTTCTGAAAGGCTATAAGAAATCTTAGGGCCGAAAAGAAAATAAGACCTTTCGGGTAATTGGTGACAGAGAAAAGAATAAACCCAGTAAATTGTTTTTCCCGGGATATTCCATCCAAGCTTCATAAAAAGAGGTGCTAATAGTGGAGTAATAACCAAAATTGCCAGGAAACTATTGACGACTAACAACCAATGTTTGCTGAGCCAAACAACGAAACGATCTACTTTAGAAATAGTGGAATGCGTTTCCATGAATTATCTTCAATTACTTTGTTGGTTGTGGCAAAACCTTATTTTGAATAATCGACTCTT
>PMIV01000268.1 GCA_003158355.1 Anaerolineaceae bacterium | reverse complement strand
GCAATCGCGAATCCGCGCCGGTTGATGATGAGGACGGAGACGGTGAACAACACGGCTGCCATGCCTAGCAGCGCCAGGATGGGCGTGAGGATATAGGAGATGCCGTTGCCCAAAGCCAGTGTGGTGAAGCCGTCCATTCCCCAGGCATTGGGAGAAATATGCGAGAAGATCTGAACCCAGGTGGGCAGGTTTTGCATGCTGAAGAAGCTGCCGCCCAGGATGCCGAAGATCAGCATCATGGCTGAGCCGATGGAGGAAATTTGTCCGGTGGTTTTGGCGGCTGCAGCCAGCAGCAATCCCCAGCCGGTAGCCGCAGCCACGGCGGCTGTGATCAAGACGAAAACTGCCAGCGGATCCCCCCACTGCAGCTTGAATAGCAGGGAAGTCCCGATGACGAGGATCAGCATTTGCGCCATACCGGTGAGGAAGATGCCAAACACTTTTCCGCCCAACACCTGAGCGGAACTGGTCGGCGAGACGAGCAAACGGGGCAGGGTGCCCTGTTTACGTTCAGCCAGCAGGGAGCGCCCGCCGTAGGTGACCGTGTACATCAGAAACATCAGCGCCATCCCCGGCGCGAGCATGGCCAGGGTATCCACCTTGAAGGAGTTGCCATTTTTCGTTTGCGTGTCAATGGTGATAGAGGTGGTATTGTTGGTGCTGGCAGCAGATAGCTGTGCACCCAAGGCAGCACCCATACTTTGTGCCTGGGCGGGTTGAATGATGCCGGAGGAGAGCATTTGTTCAATGGTTACCTGGCCGCTGACGCGGGAGGTTTCCACCCGGGACAGAAAGTTTTCGAGCAGAGTTTTCACCACACCCACGCTGGTCGGACTGGTGGGGTTGGCGTAAAGTTGCAGTGTCACCACATCTGTTGGAACCGCTGCAACCGTGCTGTTTGGGATTATGCTGCCGCTGAACCCATCCGGAATGAGAATGGCAGCGGCCGCTTTGTTTTGGTCCACTTGTGCCTGCGCCGCGGAGAAATCATCCATCAGGGTGGGAGCTACCAGGCCCTTGAGGTCGTTGGACTGGAACATTCCCACCAGCGCGTTGCCCAACTGGGCTTGATCTTGATTCACCAGGATCACGGGGATGTCGCTTATGCCGCTGCTGGCGGAATTCCCCAGGCGGCCGGTGACAAAACCCAGGCCGATGGTCAAGACAAAGGGAGCCAATAACATTAACACCAGCGCGGCAGGGTCGCGAAAAATAAGGGTGAGATCTTTAAAACCGATCAAAAAGATTTTTTTCATGGTTTATCGCTTAATCCCGTAAAGCGCGGCCGGTCAGATGCAGGAAGACGGATTCCAGATCGGGTTCCTGAATATCCACCGAGCGGATTTTCACTCCCGCTTCGTTGGCTTTGGTGATCACTGGCGCCAAAATTTCTTCGGCGCTCGCGGTGATGATGGCAATGGTGTGATCGGTGCGGTCAGCCTTGATCACTCCGGGGAGGGCGCGCAGCACCCCTATCAAATTTTCCAGCGTCTCTTCCTCGCCGACGTGCAGGATGAGGGTGTCGGTTTCGCCTACCTGGCGCGTTAGTTCGGCCTGGGTACCCAGCGCGATCAGTTGGCCGTGGTCGATGATGCCAACACGGTCCGAGAGTTCGTGGGCTTCTTCCATATAATGGGTGGTGTACAGTACCGTCATGCCGGCCTGATTTAATGCCTTTACCGAATCCAGAATGGCCCGCCGCGACTGCGGATCGATGCCCACAGTGGGTTCATCCATGAAGAGTAGACGCGGACGGTGCAGCAGCCCGACGCCAATATTCACACGGCGCTTCATCCCGCCGGAATATGTCTTGACGCGCTGGTTGGCTTTCTCGGTCATGCCGGTCAGTTCCAGTACTTCGTCTACCCGTTGATGCAGCGTTTTGCCGCTCAGATCATACATTTGCCCCCAAAAAGTCAGGTTCTCGCGGGCAGTGAGGTCTTCATATAAAGCGATCTCCTGCGGGACGACGCCGATCAATTGGCGCACGGCCATGGGTTCGCGGGTAACGGAGTGCCCGCCAATAGCGGCGTCGCCGCTGGTTGCTGCGATCAACGTGGAGAGCATGGAGATGCTGGTGGTTTTACCCGCGCCGTTAGGTCCGAGCAGGCTGAAGATCTCGCCTTCTTCAATGTTAAACGAAATATCATTCACAGCGATAAAATCAGCATACTTTTTCACTAGATGTGAAGCTTGCAAAATTGGGTTCATAATTCATGTCCTTGATTATTTAATAACAATTGCATACGTATTTAATACGTAAAAGCAACGTGGTCGTTGCGAAACTTTTGTAAGCTGAAGACTGTTTTCTTTTTTCTCAATCAGTATTTTCTCCTTTTCGGGTACAAACAACATGAAACTCACTGCATCTATGCGAGCAGTTTTAATTATTTGGATTTTTTCTAACGGATTTTGCCTGGCACCCTGCCTGATATTATTCTAGCCGGACCCTTGTATTGATGACGGTAAACTCATCCCACTGAAATAATATTTTCTGGTGACAAATCACTGGCGTTCAGGAAGAGGCGACGGCGGCAGATTCTGGACGGATTTGAGCTTCTTTTCGAGCCAGGCCAGTTCAAAATCGTAACTATCGATCCCGTAATCCAGTGTCATTTGCCAGAGCTGCCGAGTGCGGTCGTTCTGCGCTTTTTGTGCATATTCGTTGATAGCAGTTTTGGCAACGGTACGGTATATTTCCTGGCGCTGGTGCATTTCGGTAATGCGAGCCTGTAGAATGTTGGCAATTTGCTCATTGGAACTGCCGGCTGAGAAAAAGAGCTGGATCAACCAGTCTTGGCGCACAGGATGTAAGGGCAGAGGAGCGATCAGCCATTGGTGGAGTTCGAGGCGACCGGCTTCCGTGAGAGCATATTCCTTGCGGCTGGGTTTGCCATCCTGCGGAACTACGGTTAGCTTGACCCAGTCGTTTTTCTGGAGTTCGTCCAATGCTTTATAGATGTGGCTCTGGGTGGCTGACCAAAAATGACTGACCGAGGCATCGAAGATCTTCTTCAGATCGTACCCCGACATGGGATGGTATTCCAAAAATGCAAGAATGGCATGTGCAAGCGGCATATTATTCCTCTAGGTTTATATAACTATATAGTTATAATACTACTTAGATATATTGTTGTCAATAGGAATTACACAATTGTTTTTTTGATTGCTTTAGAATGACTGCTGGATTTGTCCCTCTGTGTCCGAGAAAAATATTTGTGGATCGCTGGTTCAATGATCACTGTGGATATATTCGATCTGAAAGTAAACTTATACTGTTTGAGTAGTATTGTAACTTCTGGTTGTACCCTCGGCCCAGAGGGTATAATTCAACCCTTGTTTGAAAGCTAAAATTCTCAAGGAATGTGGTTGGCCGTGCTCAAGAGACAGTTCAGTGGTTCAAAAAATCTGTGGTTAATGCGCCTTTACTATTTTTTCTATTATTGCGGTATGGGTGCCATCAGCCCGTTCATCAACCTCTTTTATATCCAACGCCATCTCTCCGGCACAGAAATTGGTGTGCTGGGGACGATCAGTGCGCTGGTGGGATTGTTATCTGCGCCGTTCTGGGGACGCCTCAATGATTCCATTCGCCGCCCGCGGCTGCTGCTGCAAATAACCCTTTTTGTGAACAGTCTGGCTTATTATTATTTGAGCAAACAAAGCGCGTTTCTGGAAATGGCGGTAATCATCGGGGTGAATGCGCTCATCTGCTCCAGCGTCAATCCGCAGTCGCAGGCTCAGGCACTGGAGGCGGCGGCCGGAGCGGACTCATACTACGGCAGCATCCGTCTGTTCGGCTCATTGGGCTGGGCAGTGATGGCCCTGCTCAGCGGCTTGATCATTCAGAAGACCAGCCTGCTTTCGGGTTTTTATTTGTTTGGGTTTTTTACCATCCTGGCTGCGCTGGTTTTATTCATCATCCATCCCCCTGGCCAAAAGGATCCACGGCAGTTGCCGGTCGAGAAACCCGCGCGCCTGCCCATGAAGCAGGTGCTGCTTGAAATGGTCAAGAATCGGGAATTGCTGGTTTTCGCGGTTGCTTTGATCGTCATGTGGACGGCCAGCAACGGCACAACCACCTTTGAATCGGTGTACATGCAGCAGCTTGGCGCCAGTACCAGCCTGATCGGCTGGGCCAACACCGTGGGGGCGGGTTGTGAGATCCCCATGATGCTGGTGGCAGATCGGGTCCTACGCCGCAAGGGATCGACTGCCACGCTCCTGGCCGGATTCTTTTCCTATGTGGTGGCGTTTTCGATCATTGTCATTCATCCTTCGGTGGCCAGTTTCTTTATTTACCGTGCCATCAATGGCACCAGTATGGGTCTGTACGCGGTGGCTTTTACCTATTTCATTGTGGAACGCACACCGGCGCAGCAAACCGGCACCATGCTGGCGCTGTACTCGGTGACCATAGCCGGCATGTTCAGCATCCTGGTCTCTCCGCTGAGCGGCCGGCTGTTCGATCTGATCGGTGCCTACTGGCTGTACGTGATCGCGTTGGCAGGGTACATAATAGCCGCGCTCATCATCTATTTTGGAGTGCTGCGCAAATTTGAACCCAAAAATAATTATTTGAAGTAATATATTCTTAAACGGATGCTTACCGCATCAGGCAGCGGATATAGTTTTAAGTGCATGTAAAGCATGGTGTAAAAGGAATGTAAGATGAATATTCTGGTATTGGTCGGAAGCTATAGACGTCATGGAAACACAGAACAGTTGGTCGATTTAATAAAGGAGCATCTCCAGAAAGAAGCCGACGGAATGAAAATTCCTCTGGTGATGGAGACGGTTTACCTGGGTCACGAAAATTTACAATTCTGTCGAGGTTGCCGCATTTGCTTTGACCGTGGTGAAATGAACTGCCCGATCAAAGACAATTTGCTGATCATTAAGGCTAAAATGCAGTTGGCCGATGGTGTTTTACTTGCCAGTCCGGTTTACGTGGACGATGTGAGCGGAATCACTAAAAATTTTATTGACCGTTTAGCGCACGTCTGTCACCGGCCGGAATTCTTCAGTAAAGCTGCTTATCTGGTGGCGACAACTGGCAGTTCGCCTACGGGGAAGACATTGGCCACGATGAAAATGGCATTGCGCACCTGGGGATTTTATATAGCGGGACAATCGGGGTATAAGATGGGTGCGTTAATGAGCCAGGTCGAGACCAGAGAAAAATTTACAATCCAGACTGCTCAGGATGCACATCGGTTATTCCAATCTATTTTCCAGAAAAGTCATCTACGCCCTTCTTTTTATTCATTGATGATGTTCAAGATTCAACAGATGTCATGGCAGATGGAGAAGGACCCAGATACCATTGATTATCAATATTGGCAACAAAGAGATTGGCTCAACCCAAAACAAACTTTTTATATTCTTCATAAATCAAGCTGGTTTAAGATAGTTCTGGCTCGCTTTACCGGGTTGGTAGTTAAGAAAATGATGGTTTAAATTCTAATTTAAAGCTAATTTAAACGGCTCCCTGATTTAATTGAGAAATCGAGGAGCCGTTTTGCAATTGAGATTGCACATCCGTTTATTGCCAGTTTTCCAGCGTTTCTTTCACCACTTTCAAGAAACGGTCGGCGCCTTCGCCGTCCAGGATGCGGTGATCGAAGACGAAGGACAGGTAGATCATGGAGCGGATGGCAATGGAATCATTGCCGGCAGCATCGGTCAACACCACGGCACGTTTTTGCATGGTGCCCGTGCCCAGGATACCGGCCTGGGGCTGCATGATGATGGGGGAGGCAAAGAGCGAACCGCCCGTGCCGTGATTGGTGAGGGTGAATGTGCCGCCCTTGACCTCATCCGGCAAAAGTTTCTTGCTGCGTGCGCGCCCCGACAGATCGTTGATCTGCTGGGCCAGTCCCTGCAGTGAAAGCGCTCCAGCATTTTTGATGACTGGTACGATCAAGCCTGCATCACCCAGGGAAACGGCCAGGCCCAAGTTGATGACGTTGTAGCGCTGGATGCCCTCATCCGTCCAGGAGACGTTCACGTCCGGACGGGCTTTGAGCCCGGCCACGATGGCGGCGCAGAAATAAGCCGTCAGGGTCAGGTTGATGCCCAGTGCGGCGAAGGCCTCTTTGTTGGCTGCCCGGTGTGCCAGCACTTTGCTGAGGTCAGCTTCCATAACGGTCAGCACATGTGGCGAGGTGTGCTGCGAATTTACCATGCGTTCGGCGATCTGCCTTCTCAGTGAAGAAAGGGGAACGAGTTCGCCTTCCAACTCTGGCAGGTTTCCCGCCGCCGCATGGACAGGCACACTGGCTGCCGGAACGGCCGCTGCGGTAGGCACAGCCGGCGCTGTTTTTCTGGTATCGAGGTAGATTTGTACGTCCTCTTTGGTGATTCTGCCGTCCTGGCCGGTGCCGTGCACCAGATTCAGATCGATGGCATTCAACTCCACCAGCTTTTTCACCAGCGGAGAGACGGGCCCCTGATATTCAGTCTTAGCCGGTTCAATCGGCGCGGGTACGGGTGCTTCCTGGGATACAGGTACGGCGGCAGAACTCACTGCAGGTGCGGTCGCCGCGGCCTGAACAGACCGAGCTGAAGCTGCTTTTTCTTCTTTCTGCAACCCTTCGATCGCTTCTCCCGGTTGACCGATCCAGGCCATGACTGTGCCGACCTTTACGGTTGTATCTTTTTGCGCCACTATTTTCAGCAGCGTGCCGTCGGCCGGGCTGGGAATTTCGGAAGTGACTTTATCCGTTTCCAGTTCAACGATCACCTCAAATTCTTTGACGGGATCGCCTTCTTTTTTTAACCAGTTGACGATTGTCAACTCTTCAACTCCATCACCCATACTGGGTGCTAATAATCGAGTTGCCATATTTGCTCCTTAATAAACCTTTGGAAAACGAACGGGAGAGTTCTCTCTCATCAGCGCGTACACCGCATCGAATACCGATTCGGCGTTTGGCTTGGAATAATAATTACCATCAGATGCATAAGCCGGGCGGTGGTTGCCGGCGGCCAGTGTGCGCGGCGCCGAATCTAGCCACTGATAGCCGTTTTGCACTTCCAGGACTTGCTGCATCATATAAGCGCTGGCGCCTCCCGGCATGTCTTCATCCAGGAAGAGAATGCGTGAAGTCTTTTTGAGACTTTCGACGATGACGCCGTTGATATCGAACGGCAGCAGCGACTGCACGTCGATTAGCTCACTTTCGATGCCGGTTGTCGCCAGTAGTTCGGCTGCCTGCGCCGCGATGCGCACCAGCGGGCCGTAGGTGACGATGGTCACGTCTTTCCCCGGCCGGATGATCTCCGGTACTCCCAGGGGGAGAGTAAATTCGCCGATATTATCCGGCAGGCGCTCTTTAATGCGGTACCCGTTCAGCACTTCCACCACCAACGCGGGGTCGTCTGAGCGCAGCAAGGTGTTGTAGAACCCGGCGGCCTGGGTCATGTTGCGCGGTACCAGCACATGCATGCCGCGCACGAGGTTGAGGATGCCGGCCATGGGGGATCCGGCATGCCAGATGCCTTCCAGACGGTGGCCGCGCGTTCGCACGATGACTGGAGCCATTTGCCCGCCGGCGGTGCGCCAGCGCAAGGAGGCCAGATCGTCAGACATGGTCTGCAGGGCGTAAAGCAAGTAATCGATGTACTGCATTTCAGCGATGGGCCGCAATCCGCGCAGGGCCAGCCCGATGGCCTGCCCCAGAATGGTAGTTTCGCGGATGCCGGTATCGGAAACGCGCAATAAGCCGTACTTCTTTTGTAAGTCGTGGAAACCCTGGTTCACATCTCCCAGGTGGCCCACGTCTTCACCAAAGGCCACCACGCGTGGGTCTCTGGTCAGGGCCGCATCAAAAGCGGCATGGACGACTTCGAACCCCATCACAGTGGGTGAGGTGGAGCTGTATATTGCGGGGACGGCAGGTACTTTAAATGGAGAATGAGCCGATGTGGAGAGCAGAAAAGAATTGTAATAGTCCAGATTCTTCGTCTGCAATTCGTTGGCAGCTTTTTCCAGCGCTTGCCGTGCTGGAGAAGTTTCCCCACGGGTGACGACCAGGCTGCCGTGCATGGCAGCGGCAACATCACCGCGCAGAATGGGATCGGGAATGGCTTCCAGGTCATCGAGGTACTTGCTCACCTGGTCAGCCTGTGGGGTGGCAGCAGCCAGGCTGTCGAGCAGCGACAGCGTCTGGGTACGTATCGCGCGGATCGGCCCTTGAAAGGCTTCCCAGGCAGATTTGCGGATGTTTTCGACGGCCAGCTTATCTTCTTCCTGCCACTTGTCCATTTGCTCGTCGTTGGTCAAACCTTCACCAACGATCCACTGGCGGAACCGGCTCAGGCAGTCGTGATCAGTTTCCCAGGCCAGACGTTCAGGGCTCTTATAGCGTTCCTGTGAGCCGGAGGTCGAATGACCCAGCGGCTGGGTGGCTTCAATAACGTGCACCAGTGCCGGAATATGATGTTTGCGGGCAATCTCTGAAGCCGTTTCGTACACCTCGAGCAGCTTCGGGAAATCCCAGGCCGGGACGGTGTACAGGTCATAACCGCTGTCGCATTCATCCGCCGGGCAGGGATTGCGTTGGAAACCTTTAAGAATGGAGCCGATGTTTTCTTTCACCATCTGGAACTGATTGGGCACTGAAATGCCGTAGCCGTCATCGTAGATCGAGATGATGGCCGGGGCATGCAGCACGCCGATGGCGTTGACCGCTTCCCAAAAATGGCCTTCAGAAGTGGAGGCGTTGCCGATGGTGACCCAGGTGATTTCGTCGCCGTTATGCGAGAAATCTTTATATTGTTTGAGATCATCGAGTTTGCGGTACAGCACTGAGGCATAAGCCAGCCCCACCGCGCGCGGCATTTGCGCCGCCGTGGAGGCGATATCGGCGGAGGTATTGTAACGATCCGTCTGGCTGAGCCAGTTGCCGTCGGCATCGAGCAGGCGTGAGGCGAAATGATCGTTCATGTTGCGCCCGCCAGTGTGGGGTTCCAGCTTTACGTCGGGGTTGGCGTAAAGCGCAGCAAAAAATTGTTCGAGCGTCAACAGACCCAATTTCAGCATCCAGGTCTGGTCGCGGTAATAACCGGCGCGCCAATCTCCCTTTTTAAAGGAGTGGGCAATGGCCAACTGCGCCAGTTCTTTGCCGTCGCCAAAGATGCCGAATTTTGCCTTGCCTGTCAGCACTTCGCGCCGGCCAATGGTGGANNTTCAAGGGGTAACTTTTTTGTTTTTTCGGGGGTCATAATTCACCTTAATTAGAGTTAAATACTCCTAATTACTCATATTATAACGATCTATATGTTAATAATCCAATAGAATTTTCTCAATTAAATACAACAATCTCCTGCGCAAGGGCAGGAGAGCGGATTTAGAGTATTTTTTATTTTAGACGAGTGGTCTTATTCCATCTCATTGTCTTTGAGGTAATGCCAGCGGATCGGTGCCGTTGAGCGCCACTGATGTTGCCCAAAAATGACGGCAATCGTGGGCAGAAAGCCCGCTGAGGCCCAGTTCTTCGTTTTTCCGGCTGGCATCGCAGCAGATCGGCTTCCTGGCGGCGCAGGGTCTGTTCGGCGCGCCGGGAGCGGTAATCGGCAAAGTGAGATCTCGCTGCCGCCGTATAGGCCTGGTCAAACGGCAAACGCATCATATCTCCCGGTAAAAGGGGCTGCAGGGCATTTTCATTAAAGGTGGGGGAATCAGTACGCGCCATCTTTAAGATTGTACACGAAAAACCGCGATCGGGAGAAAAGCAGCGATCTGGTTATTTACTTGTACAACTGATCTTGAGCAGGGGCGCGATCGAGCCGCTAAGCTCTTTCAGTTCGTCGGAAGAGGAATTATAAATGGTGCGCGCCCTGGCCGCATCTGTGACATTGATGAAATTGGCCAGCTTCCAGGTTTTCTCCGAGGATACGAAAACGTAGGCACCGGCAAAATCGTTTGTGGGCAGTTGGCGGACCAGTTTCCCTTTTTGATCCAGTTCGAGCTCATTCTCACTCAGGCAGGCTAAAGCGATAATCTTCGTGTCGGTGTAATCTACAATTTTTAGCTGGGTCACGTTGGCTTCTGAGACGATGGTCCAATTGTTGGTGCCATCCAGAGAATCATAATACGCGTTCCATTCGTCCAAAAAGGCGCCGCTGTAGATCTGTGCTCTTTTATCCGCAGAGCGGAAAGTGTTGATGCTGTGACCCTTTAATTCGTAATTTTTTATCAACGCCTGAACGGTGGCGTTTTTATCGTTGGCCGGGGTGGCTGCTGTCAGTAAACCTGTGTTGGATGTAACAGCGGTTTTTGTCGGCTGCGTGTCACTCTGGTGATTCATGACCAAAAACAGGGCGATCACCAAAATGATCCCCAGCCCCAGACAAATCCACAAAAGGGGTTTTTTGAAATATGAAGCAAAGAGGGATTTTTGCATATATTGATTGTATGCTAACATTCAGTTTCGAATTGTGGAGAAGTATTGAGGTTTATAATGCGCGTAGGCATTTATCCAAAAAAACACTTCCAAGTTTGAAAATTTAAAACAAGAATGCTAAACTAGTGAAGACAATAGCATCTTCATGGCATTCCCTATATACAATCGATGCCTCCCAGAATCCTCTGTGCTGGAATCTTAGTTCAAAAAGGTAGGAAAATGAAAATCATTCAGAGACCCAATGAAGGCGAATTTGCACCGCACACGAAACCATACATTGCTCTGGTGCCTGATGGCCCCATAGTCGCGTATTTGCAGGGGAAATTAAAAACTACTCCCGAATTCATCCTTGCCATTCCGCCAGATAAATTAAATTTTCGTTGGGCAGAAGGGGAGTGGACGATTAAGGAGATTCTGGTGCATATCATCGACTCGGAGAGAATCTTTTGTTACCGGGCCTTGCGATTTGCCAGGAATGATGCCACTGAATTAACGATGGTGGATCAGGATCTCTATGTGCTTAATTTTGGCGCAAATGAGAGAAAAATCGAAGAGATTCTTGAAGAGTATACGGCTGTACGCCAGGCTTCACTTACTTTTTTTAATAGTCTTGAAGAGATAGCCCTGACCAGAGCCGGGATGGTAAATGGCAACCAGGTCAGTGTGCGGGCTTTGGCCTGGTTGACCGCCGGCCACGAAATTCATCATTTGAAGAGCATCCAAGAAAATTATTTGTAAACCGTAGCAGAAATCACAATATACTGCATTTATTCCAAAAACCAGTTTAGAGGGCAGATTTTGAAAACTAACGCTGTTGTATAAAAATCACCCCGGTTATAATATTGCACAAACATAATCAATTCTTGAAAAACGGAAAATATAATGAGCATAAAAACACGAACAATGCACATCGTTGGTCTGGGACTCGCGATCTGCATATTGGCAGGCTGCAGCGCCAACCCCACAGCAACACCCGCAGCCGCAGCTACTGAACTACCCGCAGTTACCCACACTGCCACAATTGCCGTCACTGCCACCGAAAGCCCAACAGGGGACAAATACGAGCCGATCGATACTTCACTTTGCCAGAGTTTGGAAGAGACTGCCGCTCAGGCGCTGTCTGTGGATTTTAGCCTGCAGGCGAAGGCTCCCTTCGCAGATATCCCCTCAAACGAAACCGGTGAAGGCTGCAGTCTTACCGCTGCCGGCAGCGGCAGCAAATTTACCGACCCGCAGACCGTACTGGATGAACTGGTGAAGTCAGTCGGGTTGGGCTGGACGGAGCAGATCAACTACCAGGCGGGCGGACCCACCGGAGCTGCAACAGGGCTTACCCGCGATATGGCTCTGATGCTGATCAGCGTTAACTGGGCTCCCGCTGCCGGGGTAATCTGCCCGACAGATCAGCCCATTGCGAGCTGCAATCTGACCGCGAAACAAAAAGCCTACACCATACAGATCGACGTTGCTCAATATAAGGCCGATTTCTCACTGGACGGTCATTGGGAAGATGCCGCGCAAAACTTCAGTCTGGACCTGGGGCAGGAGTGGAAGAATATCTACGGCCATCACACCGCAGTTGCCCAGGGCGGAGGCAAGATCGACACGCTGGATGAATCCATCTCTGGCAGCCTCAAGGGGAAAATTGCCACAGTTCAATTCAAGAGTTCATTTACCAGCGATTCTGGCACAGCCGAGATCACCTATGTGGACGTCAATACTATAAAATGGAAGATCATCACTCC
>PMIV01000167.1 GCA_003158355.1 Anaerolineaceae bacterium | reverse complement strand
TCACCTTCATTTTCACTCAAACCGGACGTTCTGGAACGTTTGAACCTTCTTGAGTAAATAAACAATCCAATATATTTAAGAAGAAAAGTCATGCGAGAAATTTTAAAATGCATCTTGATAAAGATATTTTGCCGAGAGATTCGTCTTCAGATAAAGCGGGCATACCTAACTGCATACCGTGTTGTTCTAATGATCTTGGCTTTTCAGTTAAAAAGTAGGGTGCGGTCGCTTTTGAACGCACCAATTTAGGCATCATTCGCATGTAGGGGCGTATGGCTATACGCCCCAAAAAGGGTACTAAACATCATTCACCCAATCAGCGTTTCAATAATTCGTGATACTCGTGTAATTTGTGGATAAAGCCCTAGCTTGAGAACGATTTGGCCGTTGCTGCCGTACGTGTATGCACTTCCAGTTTCTCGAAGATGGCTTTGATATGGCGTTTTACCGTATTCGTCGTGATCACCAGGGTCTCGGCAATTTCTTTATTGGTCATTCCTTTGGCCAACAGATCAAAAACTTCCCGCTCACGTTCAGTCAGTCGTTCCAACTCCGAGAGGTTCTTCCCCGAAAGACTGGCTTCATTGACCAACCTGAGGAAGGTATTCCGGTCAAAAGCCTGCTTTTCGAGGTAAGCAAAGATCGCTTGTTCGGTATACGCCCGCTGGATCTCATCCACCGAAGCTACGCCGCTCACAACGATCGTGGGGATGCCTGCCGCTTTGGTACTGGCTAGCAAATTAAACCCCTCGAGCGGTTCTTCAGACGAGTTTTGTTCCCAATAAACGCCAGGCGTCAGCGAAAGATCGACCACCGCCAGGTCAAATGTGTCCCGCCTCAGCACTCCCAACGCATCCCCAAAGCTAGCGCAAAGGCGCACCTCATGCCCGGCATCTGTCAGGAGTTCCGAAAGGATGCTGCGCCAACCCGCGTCATCTTCGACCACCAGTGCTTTTCTATTCTTTGAGGTATCACTTTTGTTTTGTTCACCTTCAATCGTTGTATGAGCAACCTCAATTTCGGCTTTTGGCAATTCCGGTTGGGGTGCAGCAGCCAACGCGTGGCTGACCAATTCGCGGAATTGGGATCGGTTAAAACTCTCTTTGCGTAAAAATGAAAAAGCACCGTATTCCATCAAAACGCTGACGGCTAATTCCACGGTGGCATAACCTGTCAATAAAATAGTCTGGCAGCCCGGATCCGCGCGCTTGACTGCCTCAAGAATTCGCAATCCATCAGAATTGTGATGGTCACTGCCCGCCAGAGAAAGATCGACCAAAGCCAGGCGGTGCGGTTCTGCTTTTAACAAACGATAAGCATCTTCAATGTTGCTGGCCACGTCCACGATCAGCCCTGAATCCGTGAGTATTTCACTCAGGATTTGCTGCCAGGAGGCATCATCTTCCACTACCATTGCGCGAATCTGCGTCGGGGCCATCAGTTCACTCCCGCTGGTATTGTATTTTCAGTACGTGGCAGCCGCAGGATAAAAGTTGTCCCGTGAGTTCCATCACTTTGCACGCTCACGCTCCCACCCAGGCGGGTCATCAGCGTCTTTACCCACCACAGGCCAAACCCGAGCTTGCTGGGCCGGGTCATTTTTCTTCCGGAATAATTTAATTCAAAGATATGCTCATGCAATTCGGGTGGAATTCCCGGGCCGGTATCACTGATGTACACACTCACCCATTTTTCATCAAATGACCCGCTGATCGTGATCAGGCCGTTCCCATTCATAGCGTCTGCGGCGTTTTCTAAAAGGTTGGTGAAAACCAGCGTCATGGTTTGTTCTCCAGCCATGACCACCGGAAGATGCTCGAGCGAATCCACGTGGATCTCGATCCCCGGCGGTAATTTAGTGAATCGAATCGCATCTGAAACACGCCGTGCTACATAAACAGGTTCCAACCGGATCGGGCGCAGATGAGAGAGGTTCTCCCGCACACTTTCCATAGCCTCGGTCGCGCAGTGTTCGATCTCATCCAGATTGTGCGCCAGGTATGGATTTTGCACCAGCACATCCGGACATTTATCCTGGATGCCCTGGATACGCACCGGGATCGTACCCACTTTATTATTCAGGTGGTGCAGCAAATTTGAAGCAATATCCCCAACAGCAGCAAAGGTCTCCGCCACCGAATGCTGCTCCTGAGAGGCTCGCAGTGCTTCCTGGTGCGCGTCATTTTGGATCGCCAGCACGGCATAATCGGCCAGGCAGACCAATACCTTTTTGTCCCATTCCGATTCGGCAAAATGGCCGGCACTTGAACTGGAGCTGTACACGCCGAAGGCACCCAGCGGTTCACCTTCATCCCCCGGCAAGAGCGGAACGATCAAAGCCCTGGACCAGTTTTGATCCACAGCCAGGTCGCTGCGGTTGAAACGTTTGTCTACCCGAATATCCTCACTGACCGCAGGTTTGCGTTCTTTAATTGCCAACCCGGCCAGGCTGGTTTCTACAGGGATGCGTTCTCCGTGCCGGTAGCCGCCGCTTTCTGCTTCCAGCACCAGGTCAGTCCCGTCCAATTTCCAAATGGAGCCAGAGGCCGCATCCAAAAGATCACACGAAAGCTCCGATAAATGCGCCAACACTTTTTGGCAGGGCTGGGTGAGCAGCAGATGGGTCACTTCTTCAAGAGCATCTAGCAGCCTTACCTCCTGAATGGTGATGACCGCTTGAGTGGCCAGAGCCTGTAACAGGTAGCTGTCTTCTTCGCTGAAAGCACCAACGACCGGGCTTTCCAGATTGAGCACGCCTTCCAGGCGACCGCTGGCGCCGATCAAAGGTACGGCCAATTCAGAACGCATTTCCAATGCCGCGTCCAGCGGGTAGTAGATTTGGGCCCAGGAACCTTCGCGTAGATCAGAGATGCAAACCGGCTCCCGCTCGCGGGCCACCCAGCTCATCACGCTGTTTGAGTTCAAGGGTAAAGCTTCCACCTGCGGTCGAGCCAGATGTTCCCCGGCAAAAGCGCGGGTGTTTAATGTTTCTCCGTTTTTATCCAACAAACGGAAAATACCATATTGCGCTCCGGTCACTTCCAGGGCCATTTGTAAGATCGATTGCAGGGTATCTTCCAGCCGCAGACGCGAGGAGATCAACAAGCCCGCGCGCCGCAAGCGTTTTAATTCTTCTTCTTTACGAACGAGGTTACGTTCCATCCGTTCCAGATTGTGCGCATGATAAATAGCCATGGCAGCCTGGTTAACAAAGTTCTCCAGCATCAGCAGTTCAAGTTGGCTGAACTGCCGCTTATCTTCCAGATAAACATAAAGCACACCTACCGGGCGATCAGAAACGATCATCGGGAAACAGCCCATCGCTTTGGCGCCCGCTTTGGCCCGTGAGGGATGGATCGGTACGTCTTTCTCCTCATAAGAAAGCACTCGCAGTTTACGTGCAATGGCAAGCATACCCAGTCCATTTTCCCGCGGTTCGTCTCCCGAATTTGGCAAATTCTCATTCCCGGCAGAGACCCTGGAGGCGTGGATAAATTTCTCTTGATCGACGTCATAGACATAAATGACAGCCGAAGCCCCCGGAACTACCTTAATCGCGCTTTTTACGATTAAAGTCAAAGTGGCCTCAACGCTAACCGATCCATCATGACCGATCTGGTTGACGGTAGCACCAATTTCATTCAAAATGGCTAGCGCCTCGAAAAGGTGTAAGTCGGGTTTTGCTGCATTCATAGGAATCGTACTCACAAATTAAATTGTAACACTGCTGATATGCGGATGCCGAGAGTATTGCTCCCGGCATCCTTGCGCAAACCTAATGAAAAGGAAGAAATGATTTAGATATCGTAGTAGAGAATGAATTCATACGGAACTGGCCGGATGCGTACCGGGTCGAGTTCGAATTTGCGTTTGTAGGTTACATAAGCATCGAGCAGATCATTGGTAAAGACATCACCCTTCAGCAAGAAATCGTGATCTTTTTCGAGGGCTGCCAATACATCACCGAGAGAACCGGGGACTTGTTTGATCTGTTTCGCTTCTTCAGCCGGCAATTCATACAAATCTTTATCGATCGGGTTGCCCGGATCGATACGATTCTGAATACCGTCCAGACCAGCCATGAGAAGTGCGGCAAAACACAAATAAGGGTTACTGGTAGAATCAGGGGCACGGAATTCGACGCGTTTGCCCTTCTCACTGCTGGTCACTGGAATACGGCAAACCGCAGAGCGGTTGCGTTGAGAATAAGCCAGGTTCACTGGTGCTTCAAAACCTGGCACAAGACGTCGATAGGAATTGGTGGTCGGGTTGGTCAAGGCTAGCAAAGCGGGAGCGTGTTTGAGCAGACCGCCGATGTAGTATTTGGCATTGTCAGAAAGCTGCGCGTACCCGGAGGCATCGAAAAATACATTCTTTGCTCCCTTCCAGATGGAAGAGTGCACATGCATTCCAGAGCCGTTATCACCAAATAATGGTTTGGGCATGAAGGTCGCGGTCTTTCCGTTTTGGTGGCAAACGTTCTTGGCAATATATTTATAGATCAAGAGTTGGTCAGCCATGCGGGTCAGTGTGTTGAAGCGCATTCCCAATTCAACCTGTCCGCCTGAGGCAACTTCATGGTGATGAATTTCCATTTCAACGCCGGTTTCTTCGAGCGCCATGACGATCTTGCTGCGCAATGTTTGCAGGGAATCGGTCGGAGGTACAGGGAAATATCCGCGTTTAGGTTGGATCTGTCCGCCAAAGTTCTGCTTGGTGCTGTCACCGCTGTTCCACCAACCTTCAGAGCTGTCGATGGCATAGAAGGATTCGTTGGTGCTGCTGGCATAGCGAACATTATCAAAAATAAAGAACTCGGCTTCGGGGCCAAAGAAAGCAGTATCGCCAATGCCTGTTTGTTTCAGGTAGGCCTCGGCTTTCTTGGCAACGTAGCGTGGATCACGGCTGTAGGCCTGTTTGGTGATCGGGTCGTGCACGTTGCAGATGATCACGAGGGTGGGAATCTCAGCTACAGGGTCGATAAAGGCTGTCTCTGGGTCCAAAAGCAGAAGCATGTCAGATTCATGGATCTCCTGGAAACCTCGAATAGACGAACCATCGAAGGGAATTCCGTCCTCAAATAGCTCTACATCGAGCCGATGGGCCGGAATGGAAAAATGCTGCCAGGTTCCAGGCAGGTCGATGAACCGCAGGTCCACCATTTTTACGGTTTTTCCTAATTCAACAACTTCTTTTACTGTTTTAGCCATTGGATAATCTCCTTTGTTTGTCTTACAGATATAAATACAAAATGGTTTAGCAAATTTACGTAAATTGTATGTTATTTAACTGTTACCCCGCATTTGGAACGACTTTTTTACACACCAACCACAAGAAAATTCAGGCTTCAAACCAATAAATGAACCAATTTAATCGAAATCACTTATATATCACTGTGTATACCTGTAAAGTCTTGCTATTAAAAACTCAATTAGATTCTGTTTATTATAGAGAGCGCTTCCTTTTCTGTACATTACCCAAATGGGTACTGTTTTAAACCACCGGTCTCCGAAGAGATTCTTCAGAGTCTGCTTAGGAAAACCCGGTTCCTTTTTTGAACCGGATTTTTGCTCTTTCCTGCACATGAATTTATCATCTGCCCCATTTTTCAAAAATGGATTTTCGGGACACTAACCAGTAAATAAGGGGGCGGTCGCCTTTGACCGCACCACTTTTGACACTTCGCATGCAGGCTGGCCTTGCCATTAAGTTTTTTTTCCGATTGAACAGTTACCTTTTCAAAGGCAGCGATCAATAATTTGGCAAGTATTTACCAAGTTCCCAATCTGTAACGATCAAACGGTACTCTTCACATTCCAGCCGTTTGGCACTGATAAAACGTTCGCAGGTGTGTGCACCCAATGCTGCCTGGATAACTTTGTCCTCTTCCAGAGCAATCAGCGCCTGATTCAGCGAACCCGGCAGCAAATTGGGCATGTTATGGTTCGTATTATCCATGAGATAAATGTTTTCTTCGGTCGCCTCTGGAACCGTCAGCTCGCGCCGTATCCCATCCAGGCCGGCAGCCAGCATGACAGCAAACGCCAGGTATGGATTGCAGCTTGGGTCCGGGCAGCGTATCTCAAGACGAGTGGCTTCGGGTACAATAGCGCGCGGCACCCTTATCAGTGCGGAGCGGTTGATCCGCGCCCAACTGATATAAACGGGCGCTTCGTAACCGGCGACCAGCCGTTTATAAGAATTGATTAACGGTGCTAGAACTGCGCACATGCCTTTAGCATGAGCCAGTTGCCCTGCAATAAACTGTTTGGCTATTTTCGAGAGGCCGTGCGCATCCCCTGGGTCGGCGAAGGCATTTTTCCCGGTCGCGATATATTCCAGGCTTTGATGGACGTGCATGCCGCTGCCGTTGATCCCCTGGATGGGTTTGGGCATAAATGTGCAATATAGGCCATTTTGTTGAGCGATCACTTTGAGCGCGACACGCAACGTGATTGCACTGTCAGCAGTCGAAAGGGCCCCTGCATACCTAAAGTCGATTTCGTGCTGCCCGGTTGCGCCTTCGTGATGCATGGCTTCCACTTGCAGCCCTAGCGCTTCCAATGTGGTTGCCATCTGGCGTCTGAGCCCGGCGGCCATATCCGAGGGAGCGTCGAAGTAGCTGGCGCTGTCATGGGGAACGGGCGGGATCAGGCTGCCATCCGCCGCATTTGGCTTGAGCAGAAAAAATTCCAATTCCGGACCAGTATTGAAATTGAAACCCATCTTGGCAGCGTCAGCCAGAACTCTTCTCAGCACCGTGCGCGGGTCACCCAAAAAAGGTTGTCCGTCCGGAGTGTAGACATCACAGATTAACCGGGCAGTTGCCTCTCCCCCGCTCAACCACGGGATCACAGTAAAGGTGGATGGATCCGGTCGTAAATGCATATCGCTTTCAGCGATGCGCGCAAAACCTTCGATCGAAGAACCGTCAAACCAAATGCCGTTGCTTAAGGCCTCCGGTAGTTCATGCGCTGGTATCGTGACGTTCTTGACCACCCCAACCACATCAGTGAACTGCAGGTCGATGTAATAGATTTTTTCTTTTTCGACGCGTGACAGGATTTCATTAATTGAGTCAGACAAATTGGCCATTTTTTCCTTCCACGGGAATCAGCTAATGGTGCAGAGTTTGTAAAAGAAAAGCCAGAAGCGCAAATGCTGTCAAAATAGACAGCGCTATCCCGATTCCTTTAACTGCCTCTGAATGAAAGAATGCAGAGCCACCGGAATTCGAATCCAGTTTATCAAGGATACTGATATTGACCGATTCCGGGTGATCCAGGTCGTTGATCAGTGCTTGCATATTTGGATATCGGTCATCGGGGTTGTTCGCCAGGCAGCGAGCCACAATGGCAGCCAATTCGATTGGCACATCGTTCCGGAGCTTATCCACTCGTGGAGCCGTTTTTTGTAAGTGCTGTGACATGACAGCCATATTGTTATCCCCGGTGAAGGGGGTCTGCCCGGTCAATAATTCAAAGAAAATCGTCCCCAGGGCGTAGACGTCCGTTCTCTGGTCGCCGCGTTGTCCTTCGATCTGTTCCGGAGCCATATAGTCGGGGGTACCCATGGTGGCGCTCAGGTTAGAATAAGTCACCCGGTGCGATCCTTTGGTCAGAGCCAGGCCAAAATCCATAATCACCGGTTGATCTTCGGCAGAAATGAAAATATTCTCTGGTTTCAGATCGCGGTGGATGACGTTGTTTGCATGGCAATAAGCCATACCCTCGGCAATCTTGCGCACCAGTTGAACGGTGCGTTCTGCCGGCAGCGGGGCTGATTCATCGATCAATATTCTTAGGGACTTCCCATCGACGAATTCTGTCACCAGGTAGGGAATGCGATTGTATTTGCCTGAGCCGAGGCCCTTGAGAATAGCGGGATTGTCTAAAGTATTAATTACTTCGAGTTCTCTTTGAAACCGCTCGTATTGAGCGGGGTCGCCGATAATGGATTGATCAGGAATTTTTATCACAACTGTCCGCTGGTTCACCAGATCGAAGGCACGGTAAATATCGCTCATACCTCCCTGGGCCAGGTGAGCCTGTATCTGATAACGGTCGAATTGATCCCCGATTTGAAACATCTTATCTGAAATTATAGCATAGCTCTTCATTAGGTCAGGTTCCTTCCCTTTGTAAACCAGTTCTTTATAGGATGGTGATCCTCTTTTGTTTCAACCGGAAGAAGGCTTTGAATATGAAGAGCAACCACGGTGGCATTGTCATCAGTTTCGCGCGCCATAGCTAAACGGATGATATTCTCGCTGACCTGGTTGATCCCTTCACTTTCATTGACGACCTGCGCGAATTCATTATCTTGGATCACAGACCAAACTCCATCAGAACATAAAATATAATAATCGTCTTCTTGTAACTTAATTTCATATATATCCGGAGTCACAAACAACCCGATTCCGATTGCTTTTGTGAGTATCGACCGCTGTGCGTGCGTGCGCACTTTATCTGGCGGAATCAATTTTGCGCGCACCAGGTCACCCACCACGGTATGATCGCAAGTGAGGCAGATAGATCTTTGTTTTCGCACCAAATACGCGCGGCTGTCGCCCACGTGAGTCAACTGCATTTTGTCATTCAAAATAAAAGCAGCTGTAAGCGTGGTGCCCATACGCCCGGTTTTTAGTTTTTCTGCTGTTTTATACACACTTAAATTGGCCGCCTCTACTCCGCGGCGCAAAGTTTTCGATCCTGGTTTGTTGTTGCCTCCGTATATCGTTTCGGTAAATGTCTGCAAAGCCAATTGACTGGCCAAACCTCCCCTTGCAAACCCGCCCATGCCGTCTGCCACCGCAAATAGCAGACCTGAATCGGCTGAGCAGTTTTCATCCGGGAGATGGATGGAGTCCTGGTTATCTTCGCGGACTGGCCCAACTTCACTCAAACTACTGCATTCAATCACTGGCAAACAATTTTTCAAGAGATCAATCTCCCACTTCTCTCCAAGACCACCCCCAATGGACTGGAAACCCCGAGGAATATCTCAGGCTCACATACAAAAGGATCCATTCGCTTTTTCATAACCACCCATGACCTCCCTACCTGAATTTTGAGCAGTTTATGTGCTGCTTCATTAATGCATTGCGCCATAGCCTCATAGTCTATGGCGT
>PMIV01000021.1 GCA_003158355.1 Anaerolineaceae bacterium | reverse complement strand
GTCATTGAATCGGCAGTTTGCAGCTTTTGCAACAATTCCGGCGTCATTTTGCCTTGTTCTTCCACAGAGGCAATGACTGCAGCACGGCGTTCTTCAAGGGCGCGGCCTTTTTCGAGCAAGGACTGCACCTGGCGCAATTGTTCTTCATCCAGAGTACCCGTGCGTTCTTTTCGATACCTGGCAATAAAGGGAATTGTAGCTCCCTCATCCAGTAATTCAACGGCGGCGGCTACCTGATCGGTTCGTACGGAGAGGCTTTGGGCAATGATCTTCGCGAAGTCTAGCATGGTGAAATTTCCTGAGTGAAAATAAATTTTGCAGCTTGTTCAGAGAGCGACTGAAATTCTACCACAACCGATAATCTCGATCTGTTATATTCTGCCAATTAAAAGCAAACCATTCCGGCTGGCGGGGAAACAAAGATATTCATGCATTTGTAAAATATTCCCTCTTGTTTTTGTTGACAATAAAATTGTAATTCGTTAATATGATTCAATTCAACAAATTTCAAATTGGAGCGAGCATAGATGCGTTTTCTCATTGGCGTGGATGATACGGATAATCCAAAGACTTCGAGTACGGGGCTGCTGACGCAAAAATTAGGGATTCACTTGCAGGAGACCGGGTTAGGGAAACTGGAAGCAATCTCGCGTCATCAACTATTTTTAAGCACGCAAATTCCACACACTTCAGATAATTCAGCCATTTGTGCCACCTTTGAAGCGGATGCAGCCAAACGCAGTGAATTGGAAATGGCCTGCCGTTCGTTCATTTTGCGTGAATTAAGTTCAGGTGCGAATGCCGGTTTTGCTCTGGCTTCGTGGGGACAAATCACCGCAGAAGTTTTTACCTGGGCACGCACCGCTAAAAACCAGGTCCTGAACCGGCAGCAAGCAATCCAAATTGCACGGTCGGCTAAAATTGCCATTACCGGGTTAACCGGCAGCGGTGATGGGGTGATCGGCGCCCTGGCGGCGATCGGCCTGCGTTACCGCGGGGACGACGGTCGCTTTTTGTGGCTGCCCAACCTCTCCCTTCTCAAAGGGATCTACAGCTCCAGTGAATTGATGAATATTGCTCCTCTGAACCGGATCGAGAGTTCACGCGGACGTGCGCCTCAGCCGGGGGATAAGATTGAGATCGGAAAATGGGTTCGCCCGGTACTGCGAGAGGGGCGTTGTGTGCTTTTAGTTGAGGAAGTACGCAACAATCCCGATTTTAACTGGCGTTTACTGGGAATGGATGAAGTACGCAAGTTATCGGATTGACTTATGCTCTCGCACTAGGAAATCGAAGACTATTATGGTGATGTTGCAACCCCACTTATTTAACAAATAAGGCAACGCGCCGTAAATTGGGTGACGTTGCCTTTAAATTCCCCATTAAGGGAATGATTACCCTTTGAGGATCAGTAAGCAATAATTATTTTAATTTTCCTGTTGATCGGTCGAACCGATTCGTACGGAGTTGCTTTATCTAACTGAACAATTTAATAATAAAGCTTCGATGTTAATAATTCACTATACTTATGTTAGAAGTTTATTAATGGTCAGAAGGGCAAGAAAGAGCAAAAAAAAACCGGTCCCAAAAGCAAAAGAGCAAAAAGCAAGAACAAAAGAGCAAAAACCCGGTTCCTAAAAAAGTGCAATCACCCGGTTTCTTAACCAGAAACCGGGTGATTTATTAGGCGGGTATTCTTTTTAGCTATTTTTAATCGTGATCTTGTGGCTGGGCTTTACTGCTGAAGCAGGTTTCGGCAAAGTCACGGTCAAGACGCCTTTTTTGAATTTGTTACGAAATAAATATTAATCAGACTGTATTAATCGGATACAAAAATTTTGTCGGAAGAATATTAAATTTAAACCAACCCGGGGATTTCAACCCATTTCCGCCCAAGCTCTTTAAAAAAGTGGCCCCACTCTGGTTGAGGGGGGCAACCAGAATGAGGTTAATTTTTATTATATTTAGTTTTATTTTCTATGCAAGGGAATTATGGAGACATCTGCACATTTAAATGAAACATTAATTTCCGCTTTGTCTATGATCCCTGATAATGAGGTTTGACAGAGTTCTAGTACTCCGTTAAACCTCATTCTATGGAATCTTAGAACTCATATTCAGAACAATATACCCCAATTGAAATCGTATATTCAGGTTTGACGGGGCACTAGAAGATCACGCGCGCGTCTAAAGCCAGGGCGCCCTGGCCTTCAGCAAAGACTTGCAGCGGATTTACCTCAATTTCACTGATCTCCGGGAAGTCCAACGAGAGCCGGCTGATGCGGCAGATGCAGTCCACCACGGCGTTCAGGTCGGCTTTGGGCTGGCCGCGGAATCCGGTCAGCAGGCGGCCGGCGCTGGTTTCGTGGATCATTGCCAGAGCATCTGACGGGCTCACCGGTGCCACGCGGAAGGCCACGTCTTTGAACAACTCGACGTAAATGCCACCCAGGCCAAACATCAGCAGCGGACCAAAACCGGCGTCGCGCTTCATGCCCACGATCACTTCCTGTCCGCGCGGGGCGGTCTGTTCGATCAGCACGCCTTCGATGCTGGCCTGTGGCAGGCTCTGCTGCAGAGCTTTCATCATTTTTTCAAATTCATTTTCAACTTCAGCGGGCGATTGCAGATTTAAGCGGATGCCGCCCACGTCTGATTTATGCAGAATATCCGGGGAGATCACCTTCATCACCACAGGGAAACCGATCTGTCTGGCGGCTGCGGAAGCCTCTGCTGCGCTGGCGGCTTTGGCTGCTTTAACGACCGGGATACCGTAAGCCTGTAACAGCGGCCTGGCTCCGGCTTCGCCCAGAGATTGTGCTCCGTGCCTGGTGCTCAAGACTTCAGCGGCCTGAGTTTTGTCGATGCCTGTCAGCGCTGCCTCTTTGATCTGCGGGGCACTGCGCCAGGCCTGATAACTGCGCATGGCACGCAAGACCCGCCCCATGGTTTCGGGGTAGGTATACATGGGGATGCGGCTGCCCTGCAAGATCAGGCGAGCCTCGCCCACGCTTTCATCCCCCACCACGCAAGCCAAGACCGTCTTCTTCGTCCCCGCCGAGGCGTTGACAATAGCCTGCGCCACCCCCACCGGGCTGACCAGGGCCTGCGGTACCAATAGCGGCACCACTACGTCCACCTGCGGGTCGGCCAATGCGGCCTTCACTGCCAGTTCGTAATCGGCAGGTTCAGCCCCACCCAGCATATCGATGGGGTTGCTCACCTGGGCGCTGGGGTTGAGGTGCTGGCGCAATTCGGTGCGGGTGGCTTCACTAAGATCACCCAGGCTGAATCCGCTGGCGGAAAGGCTGTCCGAGGCCAGTGCTGCCGGGCCGCCGGCGTTGGTAATGATGACGGCACGATCTCCCTGCGGGATGGGCTGGGTATCCAGCGCCAGGGCCACGTCAAAAAGTTCGGCAAAAGTTTGCACTTCGATTACGCCGGCCTGCCGAAAAGCCGCCTGGTAGGCGGTATACGATCCGGCCAGCGAACCGGTGTGCGACGAGACCGCGCGCGCCCCGGCGCTGGTGCGTCCGGCTTTGATGAGCACGATCGGCTTTATTCGCGAGACCCGGCCGGCCACTTCCAAAAAGCGGCGTCCGTCGCGAATTTGTTCCACATAGGCCGCGATCACATGCGTGCGCTCGTCTGCTCCAAGATATTCAATGATATCTGTTTCGGTCACATCCGCTTCGTTACCCAGGCTGAGGAAATGCGAAAAGCCTACCTTCTTGCCGCGCACCATATCCACCACTCCGCCGCAGATGGCTCCCGACTGCGAGAGAAAACCGAT
>PMIV01000170.1 GCA_003158355.1 Anaerolineaceae bacterium | reverse complement strand
CACTTGGTCAGCAGAAAGAAAATGCAGTCGTTAATATTCATACTATCTCTATGCCATTAACTTGGGAGAAGGGTAGATTAAACGTGAAAAATAGTTTGCATACGAGTAAATCTAGCGGAAAAATACATGGGTGTCAATATAGATGATGAGTCATCACTTTCTTCGGGCTTCCTGAAAACCCTTTCCAACTAAAAGCCATCTGTTCAACGACAATTATAACTCCCGGCCAGCGACAATTATAATCTCCTGTTTAACCACATAATATCACGTTATTTATTTTTTNNGGAGGATAGGGCAACGCTGAGGAGCGACCCAAGCGCCGAGATGAGTGCCGTAAGGATGGAGACCGGGTGTTTGTTGCTCGGTCTTCTTTTTTTCATCCATATGGCCCCAATGCGTTAAACCTCGGGGGCTCGGGGGCAGAGCCCCCTGTTCCTCTGAGCATTCAATTTGCCTCCATGTTCTGTTTTGCCTTTTCGAGTCGATAACTGTCCATGTTGAGTTCCAGTATGACACTGTGATGGACAAGTCGGTCTATGGCTGCTGCTGTCGTCATGGGGTCTTTGAATATTTTTTCCCATTGCGAAAAAGGCAGATTGCTGGTGAGCATGACACTGCTTCGTTCATAACAATACGCCAGGAGAGTGAAGAGAACCTCCATTTCTTCGCGGCTCTGCTGCACATAGCCAATATCATCGATGAGCAGGGCATCGTACTTTGCGAGCTTTTTAAGCATCCGGGGAAGAACGAGATCTCGCTTGGCAACCAGCAATTCCTGCACGAGCAAGCTGCAAGGTGTAAAGAAAATCCGTTTATCACTATTGATCAACTCTTGCGCTATGGCACAGAGCAGATGAGTTTTGCCGCTGCCGGGATTGCCGAAAGCCAGTATGTTTTCGCATCTATCGATGAATGAACCTTCCAGCAAGGTGTTCACCAGACCACTGATTCTGGCGGGAAGACGAGATTTGTCGAAGGTTGCCATGCTTTTCTCCAGAGGCAGCCTGGATTCCTGTAAAAACCTGGTGATACGTTTATGACGACGCTGTTCGCATTCGCGAGCCACCAGTTCCTGCAGGTACGCTTCATAGCTGAGCGACTCCTGCCTTGCCAGATTTGCTTCTTCCTGATAGCACGTTCGGATTGTCGACAAGTACAATTTTTTCAGACAAGAATCCAGCGTCTGTGCACTGGTTATTTGACTCATCCGTGGACCTCCCGCAAGAGCTGGTCATACCCGGCAAGGACAACGGGCTGAATGAAGACATCAGTGACGACCTCAGGTTGTTGAACAGAATGAAGTATTGCTGCCACCCGAGCAGCAGTTATTTGTTCTTCCTTATCAATCAGGTAGCGCAGGGCATCATCAACCGCCGCCTCATTTTCCATGGCAGCGAGTTGTAAGATAGCCAGATATTCTTTTCCCGCTCCGGTGCCGGAATGACGTTCACAAAAACTGTCATAGGCCACCCGAAATCGGCTCGTGGGGAAAAGTTCACTCCGATACTTGTAATTTGCAAAGGCACCGGGTTTGCGAACCAGCCAGTCAATTATATGGCGATACTGGATGTGGTGTTTATTGCCACCACGGATGCGGGGAATCTTTTCAACAAGGGTTTGGCCATACCACACCTCCAGATGCTCTGAATACAAGCGCACGGTTGCCAATTCTTTGATCAGACGGCTATTGACGGAATACACCTTGTGTTTGACACGGATCGTGCTGCTTGGCCCCACCCGAACTTCCATGCGAGTGCATGCGTCCAATTTCCCCGAAGGCAGAGGGCGCAGAACAGCCTGCTCTTCCTGAAAGCGTAGTTGCCTACCCTGGTTTAACTGCTCGAACAGCTTCTGCAAAAAATCTTCATATTCCTCACGGCTTTTGAAATCGCGACTGCCTCGAAGAATCAGGGCCTGATTTACTGCTCTTTTCAAGCGGTGGTGTCGTTGTTCAATATCACCATTTTCATTGGGGCTTGCGGGATTCGTTTTGCGACCACGAATCTGGTAATGGTCCAACAGGCTCTGATACCTGCCGGTAAATTCGTCCGGGTTTTCCGGTTTGTTCACCGCCGCAGACAGTCTGTCGGTCTGGTGGAATTCGGGAATGCCTCCAAGTTTCCATAAACACTTTTGCAGCCCCTCACTCAAGCTCTCGAAACTCTCTGAAAAACAGACCGTACCCGTCTCCCAGTTCGAATAGGTCAGGACAAAATGGTACACCAAATGGTCGAATGGCTGCCCGGCAATACTGACCTGCAGCTTTGACATATGCGTAAAATCAGATTGACTCAATCTGCCCGGCGCATGTTTTTGTGGGAAATATACTTCCCGGCATGGACCAGCTGTGGCGCGCCAGTTTTTTACGCGTCGCTGAAATGTTCGGAGTTGACCGTCACTGAAGCCACCGGGATGCTCTCTTTGAAGATGCTCGAAAAGTGTCTTGGCCTCCAACCCTTCATTGTTCTCCAAAAAGGACAGAGCCTTGCCCCAGGTATCATCAAATGGATCCGCACGGGTTCGCCAATCTCTGATACGCTCTGCCTTGATGTCACTTGGCAACCTCGAAAGATCTCGATATTTGCGACCAGTCTTTTCATCCATGCCTGATCGGACCGAAGCTACTTCCAACGTTTTTCCCTGACTGAGATATTTCTTCAATTTCCTCACCTGAACGTCTGTGATCATTCATATTCCTCCTTTGTGAAATATGAATAATCTGTCCTTGGTTATCCGGGAAAAATAATTGTCGTTAGGGGGAATTATAATTGTCGCTGATC